>DATKTF010000543.1:0-14792 GCA_035531255.1 Cellulomonadaceae bacterium | reverse complement strand
GCGCAGTCGCCGACTGACGGCCGCCTGCGAGACCCCGAGCACCTGTGCCAATGCGGCCTGGGACACCCGAGCCCGGGCCATGTTTGCTCTGACCTCACCGGCTACCCGCTGTGCGCTTAACTGTGTCGCCATAGCCGAGAGGTCTACGCGCTCAACGCCTAAGTGTCAAGCGCTGTTAGTCGCTCGGCGTATGGGTGTCTCGATGAAAGATCCGCTAGACACGGATGACGTGCGGTTATACGCTCACCGCATGAACAACGTCGTAGCGATGCCCGACCGCGAGTCTCCGCGCGGCCGGGTGGCTGCAGAGGTCCGTGCGGAGATGGCCCGTGCTCGCGTGAGCGGAAACCGCCTCGCGAAGCTGACGTCCAAGTCCCAGGCCTACTGGTCGCGCAGGATCACCGGCGACGTCGCCTTCGACGTCGACGACCTCGCGACGCTGGCAGCCGTGCTCGAGGTGCCCATCGTCCGGTTCTTCGAGGCGGACGGCCTAAATCGACTCGGCCCCCGCCCTGACGGTCCAGGCGGGGGCGCACGGTGGGCCCCGTGGGGCTCGAACCCACAACCTACGGATTAAAAGTCCGCAGCTCTACCATTGAGCTAGAGGCCCGGGACAGCGGGAAATCACCGGGAGGACCCTAGGGAGAGCTCGGGTGGCCCGCCGTCGCCAGGGGACCAGGGTACGCGGCTCGCCTCGGCTCGCTGCGCTCCGTCGTCCTTCCCGTGTCCCACACCGGTACACCCTCGTCTGCGAAGAGCCAGAGCCCCAGAGCGAACTCACGTGGTCCGCCGCCGCCACGGGAACAGGGGACGGAGATCGCCTCAGGTGCTCGCGCTTCCCTTGCGGTCGTCAAGATGAGCGCGTCGAACATGCCCAGCACCGAGATGGTGGGGCCGAGGTCGTCGCGTCGAACGGCGCGAACGGCGCGGCGACGTGAGCAGCGACTGGTCGAACCCGGCCTCGTACGCCTCGGCCGCCACGAGCACGTCGTGATCGCGGCCGTGATGCGCGCCCTCGGTCCGGACGGGGGCCGTCAGCGGCCGTGTGGCCGAACGGGTCCGTCATGCCGGCTCATCGGCCACCAGCGTCATCCACCTCGACACGTACCGCCCGACCGTGGCGGTCCTCGTTGTAGAGGACGCAGAGTCCTCGGCCGCTTCGCTTCGCGGCGTACATCGCAGCATCGGCTGCGGCGACAACTGCATCGGCGGTCGCGAGGTCTTCCGGGCCTACGGCCACGCCGATGCTGCTCGTCGCGGTCTGCCGATGACGTCCGATCTCGTACGGTTCGCGCAGAGTCTCGTTGAGGCGGAGGGCGACGACCATGGCTGCCTCCTTCGTCGCGACGTCGTCGAGGAGGACGACGAATTCGTCGCCTCCCACGCGAGCGGCGGTGTCACCTGCTCGTAGCTCGGCGCGAATGCGCCAAGCCACCTGGACGAGGAGCTGGTCGCCGGCGGCATGGCCCAGCGTGTCGTTCACCGTCTTGAAGTTGTCGAGATCGAGGAACAGGACCGCGAAGCCGGTCGTGCGCCGGTCCGCGAGGTCCAGGCGGTGCGACAGGCGGTCCCAGAAGACGGTGCGGTTCGGCAGGCCGGTCAGTCCGTCGTGAAGCGCTCGGTGGCTGAGCTCGAGCGTGGCGACAGCGAGCTCGGCCGTTCGATCAGCGATCCGATGCTCGATCTCGCGGAACGACGCCTCGAGCTCCTCGCCGAGGAAGTTCACGCCGGCCGAGACGGCATCGACGATGTCACCGGCAGGACCGACCGGGGCGCGGGCGTCGAACCGGAGAGCGGCGAACTCCTGGATGGTGCTCACGATGTCTTCGAGTCGGCGCTCGACATCGGGAATGTGCGCATCGTCTCGGTGCGGGGGCGGTCCGGGCAGCACAGGCACCGGCCGTTCCGGGTCCCGCGCGGTTCCATCGCCCACAGGTCCGGGCGTCGTCATCGCCCGCCGAACTCCTTGAGCCAGGCGACGGCGGACGCCTCGTCGTCGAACAGCCGCGTCGGCGCCATCGGTTTGCTCACGGTGAGGAAGAAGTTCCCCATCATCCGGCTCAGCGGCGTCGAGACGATCAAGGCGACCGCCGACATGAGGTCACCCCGGCGGGCGAACTCGATGCGCGCGGGGCGGTCCTGCGGCCCGGCGTCGTGCGTGTCCACCAGGAGGGGTGATCGTCGCCCGTTGGTGAGCGTCGTCATCGCGTCGATCGCCGCGATCGCGTCCTCGAGGCCCATCGAGACCTGCGGAGCCCAGACCAGCTGAACGACACCGTCCCGCCGGAGCCACATGCGGAACCTCGGATGGGTGATCTCAGTGGGTTCCCTGTTCATCGGGTCTTCCATTGCGGGGATCGTTGCCCCGCGTCTCGATCTCCCAAGCGGGCTGATCCTGACCATACCTCCGGGGTCGTGAATCGGCGCGTGCGTCCTCGTGGAACTCCACGGAGCGGGGATCTTGCCGAGCTGCGACACCCGAGTGGCTCGGAGCGTGCGGAGCTGCGTCGTGCAGGTCCGGGGGGGCCGAGGACGACCGACGAGATCGCCCGTGCGCTGTCCGACGAACCGGCGACGTTGCGGACCCGTCGGCGCTCACGTCCACGCCCAGCGATGTCGATACCCCAGAGGCCGGTACGCGCCGGTGCAGCGACAGAAGAAGGCGTCGGAGAGTGGACCAGCACGAGTCAGCCGGCCCGGCAGGGCTCCCGCACGACACTGCATCTGGCGGTACCTCCGCCGTCGTGACGCGCACGCCGTCTCGAGAGGCGCGGGGGTCGTCGACCGTCGGCGTCCCGACCCCGCGTCGAGATCGGGATGACGACGCGAGCGACATGGCGGACCCGGCTGCGGAACCGGCCGCGGAACCGGCCGCAGAACCGGCCGCCGCGGGAGCGTTCGCCCGCCTGATCGGTCTGGTCATCTTCGGGCTGGCGGCGATCGCCGGTGCCGTTCTGCTGGCCGCGGCGAGTGCTGTCGACCCTCAGGTCGAGATGGCCCCCATCCAGGGGGACCTTCTCGGGTTCTGGAGAGTTCTGTACGCCACCGAGGCGCCGTCCGTCCGGGTTGCTGTCGCCGCCGTGGCACTGGCCGCCATGCTGGCGTCAGGGGTGGCGATCGTCGAGCTACGGATCACGAACCGTTCCCGTCGGTCCGTCGACGCGCGGGCCGACCCGCTCGCGCCCAAGCTCGTGATGGCGAGGACCGTGGATATCTTCGCCGGCCCGGTAACCGTCACGGTCCTGATCCCGGCGCATGACGAGGAGGTGTCGCTTCCGCAGACCGTTGCGTCCCTCGTCGGGCAGACGCACCCGCCTGAGCGCATCATCGTGGTCGCCGACAACTGCACCGACTCCACGGTGGAGGTCGCGCGGCGTGCCGGCGTCGAGGTGGTCGAGTCGGTGGGCAACGTGCACAAGAAGGCCGGCGCGCTGAACCAGGTCCTGCGGCGACTTCTCCCGTCCCAGGGTGACAACGACATCGTGATGATCGTGGACGCGGACACGCGCCTGGACGACGGGTTCCTCGAGGCCGCGGTCGCACGGTTCTCGGCCGACCGCGCCCTGATGGCGATAGGCGGGCTGTTCTACGGCGAGGACGGCGCCGGTGTGCTCGGTCAGTTTCAGCGCAACGAGTACAGCCGGTACAGCCGCGACATCAGACGCCGACGTGGCCGGGTGTTCGTGCTGACCGGGACCGCGTCCATGTTCCGACCGGGGGCGCTCCGTGCGGTCGCGCAGAGCAGAGGCTCGGCGATCCCGGGGACCCCGGGCGACGTGTACGACACGGCGGCCCTGACCGAGGACAACGAGCTCACCATGGCCCTGAAGTCCCTCGGTGCCCTGATGATCTCCCCGAGCCCGTGCACCGTCGTCACCGAGGTGATGCCCACCTGGCGAGCCCTGTGGAACCAGCGGTTGCGATGGCAGCGGGGTGCGCTGGAGAACCTGGGGGCGTACGGGTTGAGACCCAAGACGTTCCGCTACTGGGCGCAGCAGCTGGGCATCGGTTACGGGGTGATCGCCCTGGGCGGGTACGTGGCGCTGATCGTGCTCACGGTGCTGTCCGTCAGCTCGTGGGTGTGGTTCCCGTTCTGGATGGGGCTCGGCGTGCTGTTCGCCCTCGAACGGGTCGTCACCGTGTGGGCAGGTGGCTGGCGGGCGCGTCTGCTCGCCGCCGCTCTGCTCCCCGAGCTCGTCTTCGCCTCGTTCCTGGACGTCGTCTACCTCACAGGCGTCGTGGACATCCTGTTCGGCAGGCGAGCCGGTTGGAAGCACGTCTCCCGCCCGCCGACCGCTGAGGCGCCCGACGACGACACCGTCACGGCGGTGAGCCTCGGATGATGACCGCGGCTGCCGTCCTGCCCACCGGGGTCCTGCTCCCGGAGTCGATCCTCCACGCCGACTCCTTCAAAGTCCTGGCGACCTTCGTCGCGCTCAACACCCTCATGTACGCGACGCTCGCCGTGCTCAAGGTGCTTCCGAAGGGGTACGCGTTCTCCTGGTTCAACGGGCGCAACCGTCGCGCGCAGAACCGGAGCATCTATCCCGAGCCGCCGAGCTCCGAAGGCTGATCTCGTCGCCGTACGGGCGACCTGTCTGACATGTGGGGCGATCTTGGCCGCCGCTCTTGAGCCCTTGAGCGTGTCAAATCTAGATTCGCCCGTATCGCGGGGCCACGGGGGCCCCGCCTGTCTGACAAGTCGAGGGTGCCATGGCTACCGATCTCGAATCTCGGCTCGTCAAGCACTTCCGTGTCCTGGAGCTGGTGGTCGGCGACCCGATTCCGAGCGAGCAGGACCTCGTCCGTGACCTGCAGGTGAGTCGGCCGGCCCTGCGCGAGGCGCTGGCGGCGCTCGAGGCGGTGGGGCTCGTCGTCTCGCGGCAAGGTGCGCGTCGCACGCTCGGCACGTTCGACGTGCAGACCGTCGTCGAGGCGCTGACCCGCTACGTCGAGCCGTCGACGGAGCTCATGCTCGAGATGCTCGACGTCCGCCGCATGCTCGAGGCCGCGTTCTTCCCGATCACCGTGGCGAAGATGTCGGCGAACACGCTGCGCGAGCTCCGCGTGATCGCCGACCGCATGGAGGCCAAGGCGGCACGCGGACAACCGTTCGTCCAGGAGGACGCGGCGTTCCACCAGGTCCTGTACGAGCAGCTCAGGAACAAGACGCTGCAGGGGCTCATCGCGGCGTTCTGGCGGCTCTTCGACGAGATGTCCGAGACCTTCCAGATCGGCGGGGACCTCCGGACGACCGCGCATCGCCACACCCGCATCGTGGAGATGCTCGAGGCGGGTGACGCCGCGCTCGCGGCTCACGAGCTCAACGTGCACTTCTTCGACGTCCGCGCGCGCTTCACGAGCCTCCGGGCAGAAGAGCGCGCACACGGTCTGACCGTCCCGTCGGACGCGCCGTAGCGCGCGATCCGTTCATCCGAACCATGCAACAGATGCACCTGATGCAAGAGAGAGAAGACTGCAATGAAGCAATTCTCGTGGCGCCGCACCGGCGTCCTCTCGGTGGCCCTGGCGACCGTGGTCGCGACCCTCGCGGGCTGTTCCAGCGGCCCGTCGGCGGCATCGACGCCGACTCCTCAGAACACTGACACGACAGGGCAGACCCTCAACTACTGGTTGTGGGTCGACAACGCGACCGACCAGACCTGGCAGCAGCTCGCGAACCAGTTCAATGCCGAGAGCGGCCACGGGAAGGTGCAGCTGCAGATCGTGCCGGCCGGGCAGTACCTCGACAAGCTGCAGACGGCCCTGAGCAGCGGGACCGGGCCCGACGCGGCCCGCATGAAGGACGAGTGGATCGGGTCCTTCGTCAAGTCCGGGGTGCTCGCTCCGCTCAGCAAGCAGATCGACTCCTGGAGCGGGAAGTCGAGCGTGATCCCCTCCGCGTGGAACGCCGGGAAGGTCCCCGGCTCCAGCGAGGTGTACATGATGCCGCACCAGAACACGGCGCTGTACATGTACTACAACAAGAAGCTCTTCACTCAGGCCGGTCTCTCCGCGCCGACGACGCAGGCGGACGTCATCGCCGACGCCCCGAAGCTGACCGGGAACGGCCACTACGCGTTCGACGTCCGCGGCGGTGCCGGTGGGCAGGACCAGTGGGCGGCGTGGATGTATGCCGGTGGCGCCCAGTTCGTCGACTCGAGCGGCAAGGTGACCCTCGACAACTCCGTGGCGCAGCAGGTCAACGCGTCCTACCTCGGTCTCGCCAAGTACGCCCCTCCCGGCTCGGCCACGGCGTCCTACGCGCAGGTCCTCAGCAACTTCCTGTCGGGGACGACGGCGATGATGATCCACCACGTGGGTAGCCTCGCCGCGGTGCGCAAGCAGTTCGGCCAGGACGTCGGCGTCATCCCGGTGCCGAGCGCGGACCCGTCCAAGCCGTCGACCCTGCAGACCATGAGCGGGAACGTGATCTTCACGTCGTCGAAGCACCAGGAGCTCGCCTGGCAGTGGGAGACGTGGCTGCTCGGCAACGCGCCGATGCTCCAGATGAGCACCTCGCCCCAGGGTCAGCTGCCCGTCACCACGGCGGTGTCGCAGAACCCGGCCTTCACGAAGGACGACGGCTACCAGGTCGCGATCACGGCGGAGCAGACGGCGCAGAGCTGGCCGCAGCTCCCCGGCACGACGAACGTCGTCAACGCGACGTGGGGACCGGCCATCCAGGAGGCCTTCGCGGGACAGATCAGCAGCGGGCAGATGCTGCAGACGCTGTCGACCGACCTGTCGAAGTAGCCATCGGTGACTGCGCTGACAGCAGCACCGTCGGCGAAGAGGAGGCGGCGCCCCGACCTGACGGCGCCGCTCTTCCTCTTGCCGACGCTGCTCCTCCTCCTGGTCTTCGTCGCCTACCCGTTCCTGCGAGCCATCTGGTTGTCGTTCACCGACACCACGTTGCTCGGCGGGACGCTCGGATTCGTCGGACTGGACAACTTCACGGCGTTGTTCACGGACCCGAGCTTCGGCACGTACCTGCGGAGCTCGGTGGTCTGGATGACGGGTGGGGTGGGCCTCCAGCTGGTGTTCGGCGTCATCGGCGCGCTGCTGCTCAACCAGCGGTTCCGGCTGCGGGGGGTCGTCCGGGGGCTCGCGATGATCCCCTGGGCGACGCCCAGCGTCCTGGTCGCCCTGATCTGGATGTGGCTGCTGGATCCCAACCACGGGCTCGTCAACGCGGTGCTCACCCGGACCGGGCTGATCCACTCACCGATCGCCTGGTTCGGGAACCCGCACTCCGCGTTGCCGACCCTGATCGTGGTGGACGCCTGGCAGGGGATCCCGTTCTTCGCGGTCATGGTCCTCGCGGCACTCCAGGCCGTTCCTGAGGAGCTGAAGGAGTCGGCCCGGACGGACGGGTGCGGGTTCCTCCGCGTGTTCTGGTTCATCACCGTGCCGAGCATCCTTCCGACGGTGCTGATCACGCTCGTCCTCCGGCTCATCTGGACGGCGAACTACATCGACCTCGCGTACGTGCTGACCGGCGGCGGGCCGGGGATCGCCTCCACGACCATCCCGCTCGCGTCCTACCTCACGGCCTACAAGGAGGGCGCTCTCGGATCGGGTGCGAGCTACGCCGTCGTCCAGGCCGCCGTGCTGGCCGTCCTCGTCGCGATCTACATCCGTCTGACCCAACGAAGGGAGGCCTGAATGGTCGCCCTGGAGAGAACCGCGGCAGGGGCGATCGGCGTCCGGCACCCCGATCGGGTCGCGACCGAGCGCCGTCGAACCCGCACCGCAAGCATGGTGAAGCGCATCGTCGCGCGCCCTGCGCTCTACGTCGTGCTCGTGCTGTGGATGGTCTGCACGCTGGGGCCGTACGTCGTCATGGCGTTGACCTCGGTGACACCCGAGAAGCAGCTCATCGCCTACGGGATGAGTCGGCTCCCGTCGCACTTCTCCGTGCAGGGTTACGTCGAGCTGTTCTCGACCACGCCGTTCGTCAGCTACATGGCGAACAGCATCATCACGGCGTTGAGCACCGTGGTCTTCTCGTTGATCGTCGCCAGTGCTGCGGCGATCTCGCTGTCGCGCTTCAGGTTCAGGGGCCGGACGACGGTTCTGACGACGTTGCTGATCGCCCAGCTCTTTCCTGCCGTGCTGCTCGTGATCCCGCTGTCGACGATGCTGCAGTCGGCGCACCTCCTGGACTCGCGGGCCGGCCTCGTGCTCGTGTACGTGACCTTCGCCACGCCGTTCGCGACCTACCTCCTGAAGGGGTTCCTGGACAGCCTGCCCCGGGAGCTCGACGAGGCGGCGACGGTCGACGGGTGCACGCCGATGCAGATGGTGCGCTACATCCTCGTGCCGCTGCTCCGGCCGGGACTGGCGGCCGCCGGGACCTACATCTTCATCTTCTCGTGGAACGAGTTCCTGTACGCCCTGACGTTCACGTCGAGCACCGCGAGCCAGACGATCCCGGTGGGTCTGCAGTTCTTCATCGGGGACTACCAGATCCGCTGGGACCTGCTCACGGCGGCGGGCGTGATCGCCGCGGTGCCCGTCCTGGCCGGATTCATGCTCGTGCAACGCCAGCTCATCGGCGGTCTCTCCGCGGGTGCGGTCAAGGGCTGACCCGCTCTCCCTCTGACGAAAGGACTCATCGTGTCTGACATCGAGATCGTTCCGAGACGCTCACCCGGGGGGACGTCGACGGTCGCCGTGCCGCGGATCGACGGCGTCGAGATCAGCCTCTCCCGGGTGCCCCTGCCCGCGGGCCCGTGGGGCGACCAGATCCACCGGGTGACCGACATCGAGGTCACGGTCGTGGACATCCGAGGAGACAACGGTCTCGTCGGCACCGGGTTCAGCCACACCTCCGGCATGGGAGCCGCCACGATCGGTGCGCTCGCACAGGAGATCGCACCGACGGTGGTCGGGCGCCGCGCGTCCCCGCGGGGGCTGTGGCACGAGATGTACAAGTACGTGCACGACATCGGGGGAGCCGGCGTCACGACGCATGCGATCTCGGCGTTCGACATCGCCGTCTGGGACCTGCTCGGCAAGTCCCTGGGTGTGAACGTCGTCGACCTGATCGGGCGCGTGCGCGACGTCGTCCCGCTGTACGGCAGCGGCATCAACCTCGACAAGTCCGTCGAGGAGGTCGTCGAGCAGGCCCGCCGGTGGCGAGCCGACGGGTACGTCGCCGCCAAGGTCAAGGTCGGCAAGCCCGACCTCGAGGAGGACGTCGAGCGGCTGGCGAAGATCCGCGAGGCGATCGGCAGCTTCCCGCTCGCCGTCGACGCCAACCAGGGGTGGGACTACCCCGCCGCGGTGCGGGCCTTCACGCGCTTCGAGCAGTTCGACCTGCTGTGGATCGAGGAGCCGCTCCCCGCCGACGACATCCCGTCCCATCGGCGGCTGGCGGCCCAGACGCGCACGCCGATCGCCGTGGGCGAGAACCTCTACACCGCCGCCCAGTTCGCCCAGTACTTCGAGGCCGAAGCTGTCGGGTTCGTCCAGGCGGACCTCGGGCGCGTCGGCGGGATCACCGGCTACCTCGACATCGCGGCGGTGGCGCGCACGCGCAACCTGCCCATGACGCCGCACTTCGTCATGGAGCTCAGCGCGAGCGTCCTCGCCGCCGTCCCAAACATCTCCAGCGCCGAGATGACCGACGGCGGCACCTGGACCGACCTCGGGATCATCGCCTCCGCGGGCCGCGTCGAGCACGGGCGGTACCACCCCCCGACGGCACCAGGGCTCGGGCTCGAGCTGAACCGCGCGTACCTCGACGCCCACCGGATCGACAACCAGACCTCACGACACGAAGGACAGGACTCATGACGTACGAGACGCTCGACCTCGCGGGCACGGTGGCCGTCATCACGGGCGCGAGCTCAGGAATCGGCGAGGAGCTCGCCCGCCTGCTGAGCGCCAAGGGGGTCAGGCTCGGGCTCCTCTCACGGTCCGGGAGGGACCTCGGACTCGAGAACGTGCTGACGCGCGCCGGGGACGTCGCCGACCGCGCGGTCGTCGAGCAGCTCGTCGCCGACACGGTCGCCGAGTTCGGGCGGCTCGACATCGCGGTCGCCAACGCGGGCGTCGGCTCCTACGGGCAGTTCCTCGACGTCCCGACGGCTCACGAGGACGAGATGATCCGCACCAACGTGCAGGGGACCATCAACCTGTACCACGCCGCCGTGCCGCACATCATCGAGACGGGCGGCGGCGACCTGGTCACCGTTGCGAGCGAGGCGGGCCGACGCGGTCTGCCCGGCGAGGCCGTCTACTCCGCCAGCAAGTTCGCCCAGATCGGGCTCACCCGAGCCCTGGACAACGAGCTGCGCGAGAAGGGGATCCGCGCCACCAACATCGCGCCCGGCGGGGTCTGGACGCACTTCGCGATCGACGACGGTCGCGGCCGCGTCGACGGGAGCGAACAGCTCCAGGGAATGATGCGGCCGGCCGACATCGCCGAGCTCATCTACTTCGTCCTGACGCGCCCACGCCACTTCCGCATCCTCGAGACCGCCCTCCGCCCGATGACCGAGGCCCAGTGGGGCTGAGCCCCGCCGCCGACCGGACCCCCGCACCACCGACAGAACGGACTGCACCATGACGACCGCACGCGAACCGCTCCGAGGAGTCATCCCCCCGATCATCACGCCACTCACCCCGTCGGGTGACGTCGACGTCGCCTCGCTCGAGCGGTTGGTGACCTTCGAGGTGGACGCGGGGGTGCACGCAATCTTCGTCCTCGGCACCGGCGGCGAGGGTCCCTACCTGACCGAGGACCAGCAGCGGATCACCCTCGCGACCGTGACCGCGACCGTGGCCGGGCGCATCCCCGTCCTCGCGGGGGTGAGCGACATCGGTACCAGGCGCGCCCTGCACAATGCCGCGATCGCCCAGGAGTACCCGATCGACGCGCTCGTGAGCACCAGCGCGTTCTACGGGACGGTGGGCTGGACCGAGATCGACCACCACTTCCGGACGCTCGCTGCCTCGAGCGATCTCCCGCTGTACGCCTACGACATCCCCGTGTTCACCGGGGTCAAGATCCCCGCGGAGCTCACGGTGCAGCTCGCGAAGGACGGCGTCATCGCCGGCATCAAGGACACCAGCGGTGAGGAGGACGGCTTCCGGTACATCATCGAGCAGACCCGCGACATCGCGGGGTTCTCGGTGATCACCGGGTCCGACATCACCGGCGACGCGGCCCTGCTCCAGGGCGCTCACGGGATGATCGTCGGGGTCGCGAACATCGACCCGCACGGGTTCGTCCGTGTGTACGACGCCGCGGTCAGGGGTGACTGGGACACCGCCCGCTCGGAGCAGGAGCGCCTGCACGCGCTCCGTCGCATCACCACGATCGCCGGGAACCGCCTCGGAGGCTTCAGTGCCACCCTCGGCTCCTTCAAGGCGGCTCAGGTGCTGCGCGGCATCATCGACCACGACGGTCTCCAACCGCCGCTGCAGCCGCTCAACGACGCGGAGCGCGAGCAGGTCGCGGCCGTGCTGACGTCGCAAGGCCTCGGGCGCATCGCCGTGTGACGCATCGCGCGGGGAGCTAGTCTCCGACGTCTCGATCGGGGGGATCGACGACCTCCTGCGCCCGAGCGGTGACCGCGGTGCTGCTCCTCCGCTCGGGCGCCCGTCGACCGACCTCCAGGACCGGTCCCGCCGCGGACGGCTCACGGGGTGGGGGGTCTGACGTCTGCGTCGGGGTCCTCGAGGTAGTCCCACAGGGTGTTGTCGACGCCGCCACGCAGCGCCATGCCGGCCAGAGCGAGGGACACCCCGGGCGTCGTCCTGCTCGCCGCGGACAGCTGCGCGGCGTACTTGTCGGGGGCCCCGGGCTTCTGGTCGGGGTTGAAGACGACGACGTGGGAGCCGGCGCCCGGGTGCCGCCACGCTGCGAGGGCCTTCGTGTGGTCGAGATAGTCGGAGGCCTTGCCGCCGAGGTGCTTGGCGAACAGGCGGCAGCGCAGGTCCTGAGCCTTGGTGGTGGCCCCTGACGCGACCTCGTGGTGGGGCGTGACGTCGCCCGCGACGACGACGTCCGCCTCCGAGTTGTAGGTGTAACCGCGGCGGTCGACGTTCGCGGAGCCGGTGATGACCAGCTCGTCGTCGAAGATCCACGTCTTGGAGTGGACGTAGGGGTGGTCCTTGGCGAGGTTCCGCGTGAAGATCTGCCACCGCGACCTGCCTGGGTCGGCTGTGATCAGGGGTGCCAGCAGGGCGCGCCGACGTGGCCATACCTGCTCGATGTCCGCCAGGTCCGGGTGCAGCGCAAGGATGACGATGCGGAAGTCCCTGCCGGCGGTCGCGAGCTTGCGGGCCAGGGCCTGACCCACCCAGAGGTTGACCAGGTACTGGTCCTCCAGGTAGATGAACTTCTCCGCCTGCTCGATCGCCCGGCGCACGGCCCGCCAGATCTGCTGCACGCCGGCGTCGCTGCGGTAGAAGGAGTAGTAGCGCACCTGGCCGGCGACGCGCATGTCCCCCGGTGCGACGGCGCCGTGCGCGGAGAGCACCTGCGACAGCGTCGGGAGCAGGGTGTTGACGAAGACGCTGTACCCCACCCCCGAGATCCCGGAGGGGAACTGCGGGTACGTGCGGCAGACCTGGACGAGGTCGGTGAACGGTGCGGTGGCCGGCCCCGAGGTCAGCGACGGCGTGTACGCCGCGGCATGGTCGGGATGGTCGTTCCACCGCTCGGTGAAGACGCTGACCAGGTCCGCGCTGCCGTCGCCCACGATCTTGCAGTGGACGTCGTGCAGCGCGGTCGGCCCGACCCGGTCCGCGAACAGGTCCATGCCACCGCAGTAGGCGACGGAGTCGCCGGCCGTCCCCGCTCGGGATCCCACGATCGCCTGGATCTTCTGGTGGTGGGTGCCCGCGAGCGGGGTGCGGTTGTCGAGGATCGCCTGGCTCCGCGGGAGCCCGCTGATGAACGCCGCGCCGCTCGTCGTGCCACCGGTCGCCGGCATGATGGTGTTCTTCCACAGCATCGCCTTGACGGCGCCGCCCCGGGCCGTGAAGTTGCGCAGCAGCGCCTCGAGGGTCATGAGCCCGGGCGTCGTCGGATGTTCTTGCATGACCACGGTCGTGGTGAAGGACCACCCCAGGATCAGGACCGTCGAGCTCGGGCCGGCCTCGACCTCCAGCAAGCCACCCAGATCCTGGAACGCCTCCTCGCCCGTGGTGAAGAACGTGACCTCGTTGTTCGTCGAGACCCGACCCATCGATGGCGTCGTGTCGAACCACCTGAGGTACGTGGTCAGCGCCACCGCTCCCCGGCTCCCTCGGTCGTGACCAGCGGGGTTCCGGGCGGGCGTACGCGATCGGCCCGTTCGGCTGAGACGTTCATCGGAGCGGTCCTACGCGATCGTCGCGAGGTTGCTCGTGACGGCGATGTCGGTCCCCGAGGTGGGCGTGTACTCGTACCACTCGGCGATGAGCAGCCCGAGCTCGCCCTGCTGGGCGATCGGGAACGGCGTCGTCGTGCCGTCGTGGGCGTGGGTGAGCGCGGCCACGACCAGGTGCGTCGCGTCGGGCACGGCGAGGATCGTCTGCACCTCGCGCACCCCGGACTCGTTGGTGTCGATGATCGCCTGCGAGCCGACCAGGAAGTCGGTGGTGGAGTCGACCGCGATGCTCACCTGCGCGCTGCTGGGCGACAGGGCGACCGCGCAGGCCGCGACGGCGTCGGAGGCACTGGCGAGGTCCGGGCCACCCGGGTTCGCCGGCGGGATGCCCGGATAGTTCGTGTCGTCGTAGTCCTGGATCTCCTGCGCGATCGTCATGTACGGCGACGTGCCCGGCGGGATCGTCGAATTGAGGTCACCCAGCTCCACGAAGGCCGTCCACCGGGCCTCGTACCCCTTGCGCACCGGGAGCACGACCCGTGCCGAACCGGCCCGCAGGAACGCCTGCCGGGTCTTGTCGGGGTGATCGATCGTGCGGACGAAGTCCCAGCTGGCGGGGACGTCCCAGAAGTAGGAGTAGAGGAAGTACAGGACGTTCTCCCACTCGATGGCCTCGTTGATGAACTTCACCATCTCCTGGTACTGGTACATCGTGGACCAGGAGGCGGGCGAGCTCAGGCCCAGGTCGTTGCCCGTGAAGGAGACGCCGTAGGTGATGTCGTTCACGGGGTTGCCGTGGGCGTCCTTCTGCTGGGTGAACAGGTCCACCACGCTCGGTGGCATGAACTCGAACTGCGTGCCGAGCAGCCAGCGCAGCACGCCCTTCATGATCTCGTCGTTCTCCTCACGGCGGAGCGTGAGCGTGTCGGCGTTGCCGATCTGGTTCTGCAGGGCGCTGATCTGCGACGTCACCGCCTGCTGGTTGGTGTAGTAGGTGGACTGGGCGGCGTTGTAGAGCGCGCTCCAGACCGCGTTCTGCCACGCCTCCATCGTCTGCGCGGTGGGGACCGTGCTGACGGTGAACGAGATCGAGGCGATGCCGACCCACTGCGTGAAGAACGTGATGGTCTGCGGGCCGGTGCCACCCTCGAGGAACGGCTGCCCTCCGCGGAGCACGTCCTGGTCGTAGCCCATGGAGCCGCTCATGTCGTTGAGGTCACTGCCCAGCACGATGAAGTGGTGCTGACCGCCGTTGTCCGACGCTCCCTTGTTGTTGATGTTCATCATGCCGACGACGTGGACCCCCGCGATCTCGGCACCGGCGGGGACGGAGAACGAGGCGCTGAAGAAGTGCCAGCTGTCGTCGTCCGGCCCCAGCCCCGGGGTCGGCGCGGGCACGTCGATCGACCCCGTCTGCGCCGGCGGTGGCGGCACCTGGGCGCCGTACTGCTTCGCGAGAGA
>DATKTF010000542.1:0-4714 GCA_035531255.1 Cellulomonadaceae bacterium | reverse complement strand
TCGCACCGGAGCCCGTGCAGAGGTCGACCACCAGGGCGTCACCGCGATCGGTGATCGCAACCCGTGCCTCGTCTATCGCCACCTGCGCGACCTGCTCGGTCTCCGGTCGTGGGATGAACACACCCGGGCCGACGGCGAGCTCGAGGCCACGGAACGGCGCGATCCCGGTCAGGTGCTGCAGCGGGACGCGCCGTGCCCGGGCGGCCACGAGATCCGCGAGACCTGCCGGTGCCCCGGCGCCGAGGACGACCGCCGCCTGAACCTCACCACGGCTCACCGGGTGCCCGGACTCCCGCGCCAGCGCGAAGGCCGCGAGGAGCTCGGCGTCGACCGCCGGCGACGGGACACCCGCTGCGGCCCGGGTAGCGGTCGCCTCCCGCAGCGCCCGGCGCAAGGAAGGGGTCTCGCTCACCCGTCGTGCACCGCGAGCTGGGCCGCCTCGTCCGCCTCGATCGCTGACCGCACCACGGGATCCAGGTCGCCGTCGAGGACCGCGTCGAGGTTGTACGCCTTGTACCCCGTGCGATGGTCCGCGATCCGGTTCTCGGGGTAGTTGTACGTCCGGATCCGCTCGCTGCGGTCGACCGTCCTGACCTGCGACCTGCGCTGCGCCGAGGCGGCCTCGGCCTCCTGCTCGGCACGCGCGGCGAGCAGACGGGCGCGCAGGACGCGCATGGCCTGCTCCTTGTTCTGCAGCTGCGACTTCTCGTTCTGCATCGACACGACGATCCCGGTCGGCAGGTGGGTGATCCGCACCGCGGAGTCGGTCGTGTTGACCGACTGCCCGCCGGGTCCGGACGAGCGGAACACGTCGATCCTCAGGTCGTTCGCATCGATCTCGACCTCGCCGACGTCGTCGGCCTCCGGCAGCACGAGCACCCCGGCGGCCGAGGTGTGGATGCGCCCCTGCGACTCGGTGACGGGCACGCGCTGGACACGGTGCACGCCGCCTTCGTACTTGAGGTTCGCCCACACGCCGTCGGCCGGGTCCGCCGGCGCCCCGCCGCGGGTCTTGACCGCGACGTGGACGTCCTTGTACCCGCCCAGGTCCGACTCGGTGGCCTCGATGATCTCGGTCCGCCATCCGCGCCGTTCGGCGTACCTCAGGTACATCCGGAGCAGGTCCCCCGCGAAGAGTGCCGACTCCTCGCCGCCCTCTCCTGCCTTGATCTCCAGGATCACGTCCCGTCCGTCGTCCGGGTCCCGAGGGATCAGCACGCGTCGCAGGCGCTCGGCAGCCACCTCCGCGGCTGCCTGCAGCTCCGGGAGCTCGGCCGCGAACGCGGCGTCGTGCTCCGCGAGCTCGGCCGCCGCGTCGGCGTCGCCGCTGGCCTGCTCCCACGCACGGTAGGCGGCGACGACCTGCCGGAGCTCGGCGTAGCGCCGACCGAGGGCCCGCGCACGTCCACCGTCGGCGTGCACGCTCGGGTCGGCGAGCGCGCGTTCGATCTCCGCGTGCTCGGCCAGCAGCGGCATCGCTGCGGCGAACGTCTCACTCATCTGGCTGGCTCCTCGAGCTGCGGGGGACGACGCCCGTCGGCGCGCTGCGGCTCACGTGTCGCCGTGACCGCCGTGCCCGTTGGACCCGGGCGTCGTCTTCTGCACCTGGAGCAGGAACTCGACGTTCGACTTGGTCTCACGCAGCTTGCCGAGCAGGAGCTCGATGGCCTGCTGCTGGTCCAGCGCGCCCATCACGCGGCGCAGCTTCCAGACGATCTTGAGCTCGTCGCTCGGCATGAGGATCTCCTCGCGCCGGGTGCCGGACGCGTTGACGTCCACGGCCGGGAAGATCCGCTTGTCCGCGAGCGACCGCGAGAGCCGGAGCTCCATGTTCCCGGTGCCCTTGAACTCCTCGAAGATGACCTCGTCCATCTTGGAGCCGGTCTCGACGAGCGCGGAGGCGAGGATCGTCAGCGAGCCACCGTTCTCGATGTTCCGGGCGGCACCGAAGAAGCGCTTCGGCGGGTACAGCGCCGAGGCGTCCACGCCGCCGGACAGGATGCGTCCGGAGGCCGGCGCAGCGAGGTTGTAGGCACGCGAGAGCCGGGTGAGCGAGTCGAGGAGCACGACCACGTCCTGACCGAGCTCGACGAGGCGCTTGGCCCGCTCGATGGCGAGCTCCGCGACGATCGTGTGGTCGGAGGCCGGCCGGTCGAACGTCGAGGCGATCACCTCGCCCTTGACCGTCCGCTCCATGTCGGTGACCTCTTCAGGCCGCTCGTCGACGAGCACGACCATGAGGTGGACCTCAGGGTTGTTCGTGGTGATGGCGTTGGCGATCTGCTGCATGATGATCGTCTTGCCGGCCTTCGGCGGCGCAACGATGAGCCCGCGCTGTCCCTTGCCGATCGGCGCGACGATGTCGATCACGCGCGGGGTGAGCTGGTTCGGCTCGGTCTCGAGCCGCAGCCGCTCCTGCGGGTACAGCGGGGTCAGCTTCGCGAAGTCCGGGCGGTTGCGCGCCTCGTCGGGCGACATCCCGTTCACGGTGTCGAGCCGCACGAGCGCGTTGAACTTGGACCGCGCGGTGGTGCCCTGCGGCGGCACGTCACCTTCACGCGGCTGCCGCACGGCGCCCGTGACGGCGTCTCCGCGACGCAACCCGGACTTCTTCACCTGACCGAGAGAGACGTAGACGTCGCTGACCCCCGGGAGGTAGCCCGAGGTCCGCACGAACGCATAGTTGTCGAGGATGTCGAGGATCCCGGCGACCGGCAGCAGGACATCGTCGTCGGCGATCTCGACCTCGTCGTACCCGGCGAGCTCGGCTCCGGCCGCACGCGGACCACGCGTGCGCTTCGAGCGGTCACGGTCGCGGTACCGGTCTCGCGAGCGCCGACGGCGGCCGCCACGCTCCTCGTCGCCGTCGTCCTGGCCCATCGGCCGGTTCCGCGGGTTCTGCCCCTGCTGCTGACCAGCCTGGGTGCCCTGACCGGCCTGGCCGCTCTGACCTGCCTGGCTGTTCTGACCTGCCTGGCTGCCGCCCTGGCGCCGGACGCTGCGATCGTCGTCGCCCTCGCCCTGCTCGCGGACGTCGGCCCGAGCCTCGCTGCGCACCTGCTCAGGTGCACCGACGATGAGCGGGAGGGTCACCTCGGCGGCGTCGCCGGCGGGGGCACCGACCCCACGTCCCGAGCGGCGCGAGCCGCGACGCTCCGCGGTGACGGTGCCGACGGCCGCGGCGGCGCGGGCAGCGCGCTCGTCCCGGGTCTCGCCGGTAGGACCACCGAGCTCGTGCTCGCCGCCGGAGCGCGAGCTCGACCGCGTCACGGGTCGTTCGGTCGACGCGGCACGGCCGTTCGACCCGGCGCGGCCGGTCGACCCCGTGCTCCCGGTCGACCCCGTGCTCCCGGTCGATGCCGTTGCCGTTGCGGAGACAGCAGGGACAGGAGCGGTACGACGTGCACCGGCGCGGGCGGACGGCGCAGCGCCGCCACGCCGCTCCTTGATCGCCTCCACGAGGTCGCTCTTGCGCATCTTGGAGGTGCCCGTGACCCCGAGCTCGACAGCGAGCGACTGGAGCTCGGGCAGGCGCATCGCAGAGATGGCGCCGCGGGCGGATCCACCGGAACCTAGATCGGAGCGCGTGGTGGATTCGACAGTGTCAGTCACGAAGGACCCTTTCCCTCGTCGGCGGTCGGCTTTCAGATGCGGACCGCGATCGACGACCCGGCACAGATCGTCCGGATCGCTGGAGCCTCACGCGCGGCGTATGACAACGTCGACTGGCGTGGGCTGGATTGTTCCCTGGTGACACGGTCCGTCAATCTGGAGCCGGTGCACGATCGTGGGAGCAGGACAACCGTACCACCGCGCACGCCCCCTTCAGCTCGCCCCGGCGACGACGCCCACGCGCGTCGCCCGGACGCCCTCACGGTCGACCGCGAGCCGTCGCACGCGCCAGCCACCCATCGCCCCGCCGAAGGTCTGCTCGATCGAGTCGTCGGCGTCCGTCGCGTCCGGCCCGGTGCTGCGCGCCAGCACCAGCACCGTCGGGCCTGCCCCGGAGACGACGGCCGCGACCCCGCGTCGCCGGAGCGCATCCACGAGCGCGAGAGAGTCCGGCATCACGGACGCGCGGTACTGCTGGTGGAGGAGGTCCTCGGTCGCGGCGAACAACAGGTCGGGGCGCCGGGCGAGCGCCTCCACCAGCAGCGCCGCGCGACCCGCCTGGGAAGCGGCATCGACGTGCGGGACGACGGCCGGCAGCACCCCACGTGCGACGCGCGTCGCGAGACGGGTCGTCGGGATGAGCGCGACCGGGGCGAGGTCCGCGTGCACGGTGAGCGGGACCGCGTGGGGGCCGCCACGGTCGGTCCATGCGACCGTCGCGCCACCGAGCAGGGCAGGCGCGGCGTTGTCGGGATGCCCCTCCATCTGCGTGGCGAGCGCGAGCGCGACATCGTCGTCGAGGGCGTCCGGATCCACGATGAGGCTGCGGGCCGCGACGACCCCGGCGACGACGGCGGCAGCAGACGAGCCGAGGCCCCGCCCGTGCGGTATCCGGTTGTGGCACCTCAGGTGGAGACCGGTCTGCGGCGCGCCCACGTGGTCGAGCGCCGCGCGCACGGCGCGCACCACGAGGTGGTCCTCGCCGTCGGGCACCTCGCCGGCGCCCTCGCCGATCACGTCGACGCGCACGTCCGCGGTGCCCAGAGCCCGGACGTCCACGTCGTCGTACAGGCCGAGAGCCAGGCCCAGTGCGTCGAAACCC
>DATKTF010000541.1:0-2749 GCA_035531255.1 Cellulomonadaceae bacterium | reverse complement strand
CCGTCACGAAGGCCGGGCGCGTCCTGTCGACCACGAACGAAGCCAAGATCCGCGGCGCCGTCGACGCCCTCACCCAGGTCCTGAACACCCTGCCGGCACCCGCCGACGACGCGGCCCCGGTCGCGAAGACCGAGAAGGAGGCCACCATGGCCGACACCACCGAGACCACGACCACCGACCCCGTCGTCAAGGCCAAGGGTGACCCGCAGGTCGCCGTGTACACCGAGGACGGCAAGCTCGTCGGGACCGTCGACCAGACGGACATCAGCCCGATCGCGTCCGCCACCCCCCCCACCGACGACGGCGACGGCGCGGACGCCGAGACGCCCGCCGACGCCACCACGGAGACGCCCGCGGCGGACCCCGCAACCCCAGCCGCAGCCCCGGCACCCGCCGAGGATGCCGCAACGATCCCCGGGACCGACACCGTCCAGTCCCCAGCACCCGCACCCACCGACGACGTCACGAAGTCCATCCAGGCGAGCATGGCCGCCGCACTCGAAGAGGTCCTCAACCCCATCGCGAAGCAGCTCGGCGAGACCGCCGGACTGAGCGACCTGGTGAAGAACCTGCAGGAGCGCGTCGAACACCTCGCGGCAATGCCCGACGACCGACGCTCACCGGCGATGAACGGCGCGACCGGCGCATCCGGCCTCGCCCCCCGCGACGGAAGCACCGGTGACCCGCTCTCGGCCCTGAAGAAGGCCGTCGAGGAGGCCACCGACCCCGTCACCGAGATGCAGGCCCGGACCGCACTCGCGCACGCCGCGATCCTGCAGCGCTTCCAGCTCAGCGTGTAGCACCACCGCACACACCCCTGTTCTCCCCGCCACACCCCGAACCTCACCAGGTCGGGGTGTTCGGCATGCCCAGAAAGGCACCACCGTGAACCTTGACACGATCTCCCAGGAGACGTTCAACCTCATCAAGTCGACCATCACGACCGGTCTGACGACCGGCACCGGCGTCTTCGGTGTCGACCTGATCGACCTCGTCTCCCTCGTCCCCGTCGAAACCCCGCTGCGCGATATGTTCGCGCGGACCACGGCCTCCCAGGGTGCGACCGTCGCCCAGTGGCGTGCGATCACGAACATCAACAACCAGCAGCCGTCGCCGTTCGTGGGCCTCGACACCGCCGGTGGGGTCGTCAAGACGTCCCTGCAGGACGTGTCGGCCCCGTACCAGGTCCTCGCGGCCGGCTACTCGGTCACCGAGGACGCCGTCGCCCTCGCCCGCGGCTTCGCCGACGCGAAGGCCATCGAGATCTTCTACGCGCTCAACCAGTGGAAGATCATGGAGGACAAGGCGCTGTTCGGCGGGCAAAGCTTCGCCCTGCCACGCCCTGCCGCTCCCACCCTCGGTGACGTCCTCACCGGCGGGTCGATCGCCGCGTCCACCGCCGTGTACGTCGGTGTCGCTGCCCGCACCGGGTCCGGGTACTTCTTCGCGGCCGGCAACTCGCGGGGCAACTCCGCCAACGTCACGACGTCGACCGTCGCTGCGGCCACGCACTCGGTGACCGCATCCACGACGTCGGTGCGTGGCGCCGTGGCCTACGACTGGTTCGGCAGCGCGGACGGTACGACCTGGTACTACATGTCGACCACGAGCGTCCCGTCGTACACGGTCAAGGCCATCCCGGTCGCGAACGCCACCCCGCCGACCACACTCCCGGACCTGTCCACGACCGTCCCGACGTACAACGATGCGGCGGACAACGGGTCGGCCGGCACCCACGAGTTCAACGGTCTGCTCGCGACTCTGTCGGGCGACTACTCCTCCGGTGGCCCGCAGGTCACCTACGGGTCCGGCACGGCCTCCGGCGCAGTGTTCATCGACAACGCAGGTGGCGCGCTCACCGTCTCCGGTGGTGGCATCTCGCAGCTCGACGCGCTGAACCTGCAGATGTACAACCAGAACCGCCTCAGCCCCACGGCGTACATGATCAGCTCGCAGGAGGCGAACACGATCTCCTCCCTCGTGCTGAACAACCCGGGTGCGGTGACGTACCTGACGATGAACGACCCGAACGGGCGCGGCGACATCGCGGCCGGTGGCTCGGTCGCGACGTACGTCAACCGGTCGAAGCCGGGCGCGAAGATCCGCCTCGAGGTGCACCCGTCGGTGACCCCGGGCACGATCGTCGCCCGCACGGACACCGTCCCGTTCCCCGGCTCGAACATCGGGAACGTGTTCTCGGTGCGCTGCCAGCGGGACGTCTACGACTACGTGTACGGCTCCGACCGTGCCAGCGGTGGCCCCCGGGTCGACGGCGAGTCCCGCTCGATCGAGACGCTCGTCAACCAGGCCCCGGTCGTCAACGGCGTCATCCAGTCGATCAGCGCGTAACCCCCCGGGCAGGGCACGCCCTCACCCACGTGACGGCGTGCCCTGCCCGCACCCCCTGAACCCTGAAGAAGAGAGACGGTCATGCGAATCGTTGCCCTGTCCGGTGCACAGTCACTCCTGCACCCCGTGTTCGGTGCCGCCGAGGCTGGCGCCGACGGTGTGTTCGACCTCCCCGCCACGTTCGCCGACGAGCTCCTCAAGCAGCGCGGCCAGTTCATCACCGAGGGCGAGCACCTCGCGAACCAGGTCAAGACCTCACTCGAGGACTTCGCCGACCCGCACAAGATCCCCGACGCCCTGCACGGCCTGCGTCAGCGCATCGCCGCGATCGAGGCGCACCTGGGCATCGGTGCGGTGCCCACCGCTGCGGCTGCGGCGGATCCGGCGCCGGTCGTCGCGG
>DATKTF010000540.1:0-10914 GCA_035531255.1 Cellulomonadaceae bacterium | reverse complement strand
CTGATCTTGATCGGTCAGTCCGCGCACGCCTGCGGACGCTGACCAAGGAGAATGCGGAGATCGTGGGGCTTCACCTCGTGATGGCCGGACGGTTGCTCGATACCGATCCGGAGCGCGCGTACGAGCACGCGCAGGCGGCAGCACATCGAGGTGGCCGGGTCGACGTCGTTCGGGAGGCGGCAGGTCTCGCGGCGTACCGGACAGGTCGATACGCTGAGGCGCTGCGTGAACTTCGGACGGTGCGCCGTCTGAACGGTTCGTCCGAGCACTTGGCCATCATGGCCGACTGTGAACGCGGGCTGGGACGACCCGAGCGTGCCGTGGCTCTCGCCGGTTCACCGGAGGTGGACGAGCTGGATCTTGAGTCTCGGGTCGAGCTCGCGATCGTGCTCAGCGGGGCGCGCCTTGACCTCGGTGAGGCAGAGGCCGCCATTGCGGCGCTCTCGGGACCGGGCGTGCTCGAGGCGAGCGGCGTGCAGGCGGCGCGCGTGGCCCAGGCGCGCGCGGTGGCACTCGAGGCCGCCGGACGGTCGATCGAAGCGGCCGCGCTGCTCGGTGGATTCACGGCCGACCAGCTTGCGGATGCAGCCGGCGACGTGGAGGACGACGACGAGATCGTCGTGTACGACCTCGAAGCGGACGACGAGCCGGCGGACGACTCAGATGATGACGTCGTCGATGGCGGGGCTGGCGGTTCGTCAACACGTGAGCACGAAGCCGTTGGTTCGGTCGGGGTCCACGATGCCGTGATGCTCGGCGAGGTGACTGCTCCGGCCGGAGCGGCTGACGGTGAGGGCGAGGCGTGAGCGGGACGCTGCTGGGCTGTGACGTTCCGCTCGCCGAGAGGTACGACGTCGCGCTCGTCGATCTGGACGGTGTGACGTACCGAGGACACGAGCCGATCGATGGTGCCGCGTCGGGCATCGCGGGAGCGCGCGCGCTTGGGATGCGCATGGTGTTCGTCACCAACAACGCGTCGCGTGAGCCCGAGTCGGTTGCCGGGCAGCTCACGGGACTGGGGATTCCCGCCGACGGCTCGGATGTGATGACGGCGGCGCAGGCGGCCGCATCGCTCCTGACGAGTCGATTGTCCCCCGGGCAGAAGGTCTTGGTCGTCGGCGGTGCGGGTCTGGTGACTGCCGTGCGCGCTGCCGGCTTCGAGATCGTGACCTCCGCGGACGACGGACCTGTCGCCGTCGTCCAGGGCTTCGCCCCGGAGCTGGGTTGGGCCAACCTCGCCGAAGCCGCCTACGCGGTCGAACGTGGCGCGTGGTTCGTTGCCAGCAATCTCGACCTGAGCCTGCCGACCGCGCGCGGCTTCGCGCCGGGCAACGGCGCGCTGGTCGGTGCGGTCCAGGCTGCTACGGGGATCGTGCCGGACAGTGCGGGCAAGCCCTCACCGACGATGTACCAGCTCGCGATCGACCGCGTCGGTGCGCGCTCTCCGCTGGTCGTCGGCGACCGGCTCGACACGGACCTTGCCGGGGCGAGGGCGGGTGACTTCCCGGGACTGCACGTGCTGACCGGGGTCAGCCGCGCACGCGACGACATCCTGGCCGTCCCGGCCGAGCGACCGCACTTCATCGGGGCCGACCTGAGGAGCCTACTCGTTCCGCACGAGGCCCCGGAACGGGACGGGGACGGATGGTGGCGGTGCGGAGGTGCTGCGGCGCGCGTGGTAAGCGGCGTGCTCCAGCTGCATCCGGGCTCGCCGTCCGAGGGCAAGACCGCCATCGAAGCACGCGTCAACCTGGTGCGAGCAGCGTGCGGCGCGGTCTGGGCCGCGGTCGACGCCGGGATCGTGATCGACCTGGACTCGGTTCCGGAGATCGCTGTGCACAACGAGTGACCGGGCCTCCACTCCCGGTAGCGTGGTACGACGCAGGCGGAGAGATGAGCGACACGCGCTCGTGATGAGCGGGAGGGCGGTGGACGCAGTGGCTCACGAGGATGACGACGCGCGGGTGTCGACGGGCGACCACGCCGTCGACGAGGCCCTCACCGGACTTCACGGGCTGACGTCGACCGACGTCAAGGAGCATGTCGCGGTGTTCGAGTCGATTCACTCGGTTCTCCAGGATCGGCTCGCCGACACCGAGGCGTGACGCGTGGATACCGAAGAACGCCTTGATGTGGGGCTCGTGCGCCGCGCGATGGCACGCTCCCGGCGGCACGCGGTGGAGCTGATCGACGCTGGACGGGTGACGGTCGACGGCGTCGCCGTGACGAAGGCGTCGACCATCACGCGTCACGATCAGGTCATCGTGGTCGAGAGCGACGACCGCGACCCCGGCTATGCGTCCCGTGCCGGGCACAAGCTCGCGGGTGCGCTCGACGAGCTCGAACGCCGGTGGGGCACGCGGGCGCCGGACCCGCGGGGTCGGGTCTGCCTTGACGCGGGCGCCAGCACCGGTGGCTTCACCGATGTCCTGCTCCGCAGGGGCGCGCGGCACGTGGCTGCCGTAGACGTCGGTCATGACCAGCTGCTCCCGACGCTACGGGCAGACCCACGGGTCGAGGTCCGCGATGGTGTCAACGTGCGGATGCTCGCGGCCGGTGACCTGGATCCCGCGCCGACCTTGGTCGTTGCCGATCTGTCGTTCATCTCGTTGACCTTGGTGATGCCGGCGCTTCGGTCCGTTGCGGCGCCCTCGGCCGATCTTCTGCTGATGGTCAAGCCTCAGTTCGAGGTCGGTCGTGAGAGATTGGGGTCGACCGGGGTGGTCCGCTCTGCTGCTCTGCGGCATGAGGCGGTCACTGCGGTCGCCCGAGCAGCGGTGCAGGTAGGGCTCGAGCCGCTCGATGCCGTCACGAGCCCGCTTCCGGGTCCGAGCGGTAACGTCGAGTACTTTCTTTGGTTGAAGGAGCGAGTTTCTGTGTCGGCAGACGATGGACGCGGTGACGACGCCATCCGGGCGATCGTCGAGCGAGGGATTGAAGGCAGCTGCGCCGTGGCCCGGACCAGCAAGGACGACGCATGACCCGACGCGCGCTCGTGGTGACACACACCGGCCGGAAGGACGCCGGCGTCGCGACCGACGAGGCCGTGTCCGAGCTCGAGGACGTCGGTATCGAGCCGGTCCACGAGTCTGACTGGGTCGAGGGGATCGACGGTCTCGAGTTCGCCGTCGTCCTCGGCGGTGATGGCACGATCCTTCGGGCCGCGGAGATCACCCGGGGGACCGGAATACCCCTCCTCGGGATCAACCTCGGCCATGTGGGTTTCCTTGCCGAGAGCGAGCGGGACCACATCGGTGCGGCAGTGCGCCGCCTTGCCGCCGGGGACTACGAGATCGACGAGCGCGGGACGCTGGACGTGAGGACACTCCTTCCTGGGGAGGAGATCCCGGTGCCGGGTTGGGCCGTCAACGAGGCGACCGTCGAGAAGCGCGAGCGCGCGAAGATGGTCGAGGTGGCGATCGAGGTCGATGGTCGGCCACTGTCGTCGTTCGGTTGCGACGGGGTCGTCATGGCGACTGCGACCGGGTCTACCGCCCATGCGTTCTCTGCAGGAGGGCCGGTGGTCTGGCCGGACGTCGACGCCATGATGCTCGTGCCGCTGTCGGCACACGCGCTGTTCGCGCGCCCGCTCGTCGTGGGCCCGGGCAGCGTCCTGGCAGTTGAGCTGCTCACGCGGACCGGTAGTGCCGGGGTGCTCACGTGCGACGGCCGTCGCCAGGTGGACCTTCCGGCGGGAGCTCGCGTCGAGGTGCGACGGGGGGACGTTCCCGTCCGGCTCGCCCGCATGACGAGCGCACCGTTCACCGATCGGCTCGTGAGCAAGTTCGATCTCCCGGTGATCGGCTGGCGCGGGCGCGCCGCAACCCGGCGCGCGATGACCCACGGTCACGAGGGCTGAGCGGTGCTCGAGGAGATCCGGATCGAGAACCTCGGGGTGATCACGAGCGCCCACGCGCGGTTGGCGCCGGGTCTGACCGTGATCACGGGAGAGACGGGTGCCGGGAAGACGATGGTTCTCACGGGCCTCGCGCTGCTGCTCGGTGGGCGCGCGGACCCTGGCTCGGTTCGTTCGGGCTCGCCATCAGCCAGCGTCGAGGGCCGTGTGACGGTGGCACCCGGCTCACCGGTCCTTGCGCGCGCCCGGGAGGCCGGGGCCGAGCCGGACGAGGACGGGGGCCTGATCCTCGTGCGGACCGTCGCAGCGGAGGGGCGCTCGCGAGCGTTCCTGGGCGGCCGGAGCGTGCCGCAGGTCGTCCTTGCGGATCTGGCCGACGACCTCGTGACGGTTCACGGACAGGCCGACCAGGCGCGCCTGCGCTCTCCGGCACGCCAGCGCGAGGCGCTCGACGCGTTTGCCGGTGCTGATCTCCTGGCCGAGCTCACGGAGTACCGCGAGCTCTGGAACCAGCGGATGCAGTTCGTGAAGGAGATCGACGAGCTCTCGTCGCGCAGGGACGAGGTCGAGCGTGAGGCCGCGATGCTCCGGCACGGCCTCGACGAGATCGAGCGTGTCTCACCGCAGCCGGGTGAGGACGTCGAGCTCGCCGCGGAAGCCGAGCGGCTGGGTCACGCCGAGGACCTGCGGACGGCCGCCGCGCAGGCGCACGGGAGCCTCGTCGGGTCGGACGACGGCGCCGAGACCGTCGCGGCAGCAACGCTCGTCGAGACGGCTCGTCATGCGCTCGAGCACGTGGGCGGCCACGACCCGGTTCTCGCCGAGATCGCGCAACGGCTCGCGGAGATCGGCTTCGCGATCGGCGACGTGTCGACCGACCTGGCGCGCTACCTCGACGACCTCCAGGCGGACCCGCGCCGGCTCGACGCGGTGCACCACAGGCGTGCCGAGCTGGGGGCACTCACGCGCGCCTATGGCGACGACGTGGCCGAGGTCCTGGCGTGGTCGGCCGAGGCAGGCCTCCGGCTCCTCGATCTCGAGAGCGGGGACGAGAGGCTCGCCGGCGCGACGGAGCAGCTCGGACACGTCGACTCGCGCCTCGGGCAGCTCGCCGCCTCGATCGGCGACCGGCGGCGGGACGCTGCATCGCTCCTCGCATCCGCCGTCACGGAGGAGCTGCACGGACTGGCGATGGCAGGCGCGGCGCTCCTCGTGACGGTCGATCCGGCCGCCGAACGAGGCCCGTGGGGGGCCGACGTCGTCGAGATGCAGCTGATCCCGCACCGAGGTGCACCCGCACGTCCGCTCGGACGAGGCGCCTCCGGCGGTGAGCTGTCGCGAGTCATGCTGGCCATCGAGGTGACATTGGCCACAGCGCCGTCATCCGGCGCGAGCCGGCCGCCGACGTTCGTGTTCGACGAGGTGGATGCAGGAGTCGGCGGTCGCGCGGCGGTCGAGGTCGGCCGGCGGCTTGCCGCGTTGGCGCGGGGGTCTCAGGTCGTCGTCGTGACCCACCTCGCGCAGGTGGCGGCCTTCGGGGAGCGTCACCTCGTGGTGACCAAGACGCGAGCAGACGGTGCCGACGTCGTCACGGACTCCGACGTCCGCGCCGTCGAGGGGACTGAGCGGGTGCGCGAGCTTGCCCGGATGCTGTCCGGCCAAGACGACTCCGAGGCGGCACGCACGCATGCCGCTGAGCTCTTGCAGCAGTCCAGCATGGGACGATGACCTGCGATGAGACTCAGCCTGCACAGACACCTTCCGGTTCCAACCGAGCCCGGGGTGCACGGGCCGGTCCGGGTCGACCCGCGGACGAAGTCGCTCACCAAGCGACTGAAGACCGGTGATGTCGCGGTGATCGACCACCAAGACATCGACCGCGTCTCGGCGGAGGCCCTCGTGGCCTGCCGGCCTGCTGCCGTGCTCAACGCCGCGCGCTCGACGTCGGGACGGTACCCGAACCTCGGCCCGGAGATCCTGCTCGAGGCGGGCATCCCGCTCATCGACGATCTCGGACCCGACGTGATGTCGTTGACCGAGGGCCGCGCGGTCCATGTCCTCGACGGCTCGGTCCTCGTGGACGGCCAGCTCATTGCCGAGGGTGTCGTGCAGACACCGGAGACCGTTGCGGCCAACCTCGAGGAAGCTCGTGCCGGGCTGTCCGTCCAGCTCGAGTCCTTCGCCGCGAACACGATGGACTACCTCCGCCGGGAGCGCGACCTGCTTCTTGACGGGGTCGGAGTGCCCGACATCGCGACGTCGATCGACGGGCGTCACGTGCTCGTCGTCGTGCGCGGCTACCACTACAAGGAGGACCTCGCGGCGTTGCGCCCGTACATCATCGAGTACCGCCCCGTGCTGATCGGGGTCGACGGTGGCGCGGACGCGATCCTCGAGGCGGGCTGGACGCCGGCGCTGATCGTGGGCGACATGGACTCGGTCTCGGACAAGGCGCTGACCTGCGGTGCGGAGGTCGTCGTGCACGCGTACCGGGACGGTCGTGCACCCGGCCTCGAACGTGTCGTGAAGCTCGGGGTACCGCACGTCCTCTTCCCCGCCACGGGAACGAGCGAGGACGTGGCGATGCTTCTCGCCGACGACAAGGGCGCGGAGCTGATCGTGGCCGTGGGCAGCCACGCGACGCTGGTCGAGTTCCTCGACAAGGGCAGATCGGGCATGGCCAGCACGTTCCTCACGCGGCTGCGCGTCGGCAGCAAGCTCGTCGACGCGAAGGGCGTCTCACGGCTGTACCGTCAGCGGATCTCCAACAAGCAGCTCTCGCTCCTCGTGCTGTCCGGGCTCATTGCGCTTGCTGTCGCGCTCTCGGCGACGTCGGCGGGCCAGACGCTGTTCGGCCTGACCGGGGCGCGGTTCGATGACCTCTTCTCCTGGGTCGGCTCGCTCTTCGGAGGCGTGTAGTGCCGACCCCGACCCGCCTCACCACTGATCGAGAGACCGCACAGTGATCGATTTCCGCTACCACATCGTCTCCCTCATCTCGGTCTTTCTCGCGTTGGCAGTCGGCATCGCGCTGGGCGCGGGGCCTCTCAAGGAGACGATCGGGGACACGTTGACCGGTCAGGTGGCGCAGCTGCGCACGGAGAAGGACGCGCTGAGGGGAGAGCTGGACACGGCCAACGGTTCACTCAAGGATGCGCAGGCGTTCCTCTCGGCGGCCTCGCCGCAGCTCGTCGGGGGAACCCTTCCGGGCCGACGGGTCGCGGTCGTGCTGCTCGGGCAGACCGACCAGTCGATCGTCGAGGCGATCACGGCGCAGCTGAAGGCGGCGGGTGCGAGCATCAGCGCCCAGGTCCAGGTGACGGACGCCTGGACCTCGACCGCCAAACCGACGTTCCTCCAGACGCTCGCCGCACAGCTCACGCCGTTCCTCGACCCCGCGCCGGCGCAGAATGCCACGGTCGACACACAGCTCGCCGAGGCTCTCGCCCAGTCGCTCACCGGCGCCAACCCTGCCTCGCCGAACGCCCTGTCCGACTCGGCCGGGACCGTGCTGCAGACGCTCGTCACCGGGAAGCTCATCACCACGACGGCGGACGTGACGGCGCCGGCCGACGCGATCGTCGTGGTGGCGGGCCCGATCTCGACGACAGGTACCCCCGCCGCGACGCCGGACCCGACGACGGTCACGAGCGCGGAGATGGAGATTGCGCGCTCCGCCCAGGCTCGCTCGGAAGGGGCGGTGATCGTGGGTGGCTCCGTGAAGCAGGGACTCGTGACGGACATCCTTGCCGACAACACGGTCTCGAGCAGGTTGACGACCGTCTCGGACGGCCACGAGGTCGTCGGTCAGATCTCGGTGCCGCTCGCGTTGAACGCCAGGATCGGCGGGGTGAACGGTCACTACGGGACGGGGACCGACCTGACGCCGATCCCGACCACCGTGAAGCTCGAGCCGGTCGACCGCACGCCGACCCCTGCCGGGAGCACCGGCTCGACGGCGTCGTCGTCAGGCACGACCGGATGACGCGCGCCGTCCCGACGCGAGCACGCGCTGCCGTCGTCGCAGGAACGGCGACGGCGACGACGCGGGTCGTGCTCGACAGCGTTCTCCGCGGCGGGGGTGACCGTTGGACCCGGGCGAACCATCGGGGGCGGCCGGTGAGCCTCCTCGAAGGACCCGCGGTGGCCGTGGGGCTGCTCGTCGGTGGGATGCTCGGGGCGTCAGGCCACCGCGCGAGCCTGGCAGTCGCCACCGCCACCGCCGGCGGAGCGATGTTCGGGCTCGTGGACGACCTGGCGGAGACGAGCGACAGCCGGACCAAGGGGCTCCGCGGGCACCTGGGGGCGCTTCGCCGCGGCCGCCTCACGACCGGGGGCCTCAAGATCCTCGGGATCGGTGCGACGAGCCTCGTCGCCGCGGCGCTCGCGACGCCACGCCCGGCGTCGGGTCGCAGGCTCCTCCGGGCGGCCGACGTCGTCGCCTCTGGCGCGCTGATAGCCGGGTGCGCCAACGTGGTGAACCTGCTCGACCTCCGGCCCGGGCGCGCTCTCAAGGCAGCAGTGCTCGCATCGGTGCCCATCGCCGTGGCCGGACGCGCGGGTGCGGGGGTGGCGAACGCTGTGATCGGTGTCGCGTTAGGTGCCTCGCGCCGCGACCTTCACGGCACCGACATGCTGGGCGACGGGGGAGCGAACGCGATCGGGGCCGCGATCGGCACGGCGGTCGTGCTCGACGCGCCACGTCGCCACCGGTTGGCGCTGCTCGCCGCCGTCGTCGCGTTGACTCTCGTGAGCGAGCGGGTGAGCTTCTCGGCGGTGATCGCTCGGACCCCCGCTCTGCGCGTGCTCGATTCGTGGGGGCGCCCGGAGCCCGACGTCCACGAGACTCGCGTGGACGCGTCGCGCGGCACGGTCGGATGAGGGAGCGGTGAGGTCCGCACATCGCCGCACCGCCGCCGGCATGGCGGGTGCGGCAGCGCTCATCGCCGCGATCACGCTGCTGAGCCGCGCAATCGGCTTCGGGCGGTGGATGGCGCAGTCGTACGGCGTCGGTGCCAGCGCGACCGGGACGGCCTATGCGACCGCGAACCAGCTCCCGAACGTGCTGTTCGAGGTCGTCGCCGGCGGCGCGCTGGCCGGTGCAGTCGTGCCGCTCCTGGCGGCACCGCTTGCCCGTGGACTGCGAGCCGATGTCGACAAGATCGCCTCCGCCCTGCTGACCTGGGCTGTTGCCCTCCTGGTGCCGACCGCTGTGCTGCTCACCGTCCTCGCACGTCCGATCGTCGGCCTCCTGTACCAGCCCCCTCCGGCCGTCGATCCCGTGGTCGCGTCCCAGACGGTCGACCTCGCGGTGTCGCTCGTCGGCGTGTTCGCGCCGCAGGTCGTCCTCTACGGGATCGGTGTCGTCCTGACCGGTGTGCTGCAGGCGCACCGGCGGTTCGGGTGGCCGGCCGCTGCACCGCTGGCGTCCAGCGCGGTCGTCATCATCAGCTATCTCGCGTTCCGTCACCTCGCCGTCGGATCCACCCGCGCCTACCCCGGCGAGCTGCCGTCCGCAGCCGTCGCGTGGCTCGGGTGGGGGACCACGGCCGGGGTCGCGGCCATGAGCCTTCCCTTGATCATCCCGGTTCTCCGATCCGGGGTGCAGCTGAGGCTGTCGTTCCGCTTCCCTCCGGGAGTGGGGTCACGGGCGAGGAACCTCGCGTTCGCCGGCCTCGGTGGTCTGGTCGCCCAGCAGGTCGCCGTGCTCGTGACGGTGAAGCTTGCCAATGACAACGGCGGGTCGGGGGCGATCAACCTCTTCCAGTACTCCCAAGCGGTCTACGTCCTGCCCTATGCGGTCCTTGCCGTCCCGCTCGCGACGGCGGCATTCCCGCGGTTGGCGGAGCACGCCGCAGCCGGGGACCGGGAGCGCTACGCGCACCTGGTCTCGGTGAGCACCCGCGCTGTCCTCGCAGTCAGTCTGCTGGGTGCCGCGGTGCTCGTCGCAGTGGCACCTGCGATCGCGGCGTTCTTCGCGACGATCGACGCGAGCCGCGACCCGAGCCTGGTTGCCCAGATGGGGCCGACGCTGACCATCCTGGCTCCGGGGCTGCTGGGCTACTCGCTGGTCTTCCAGCTCTCTCGCGTCCTCTTCGCCCTCGAGCGCGGACGGGCGGCCGTCAGCGCCGTCGCCACCGGATGGTTCGCCGTCGCCGTCGCGTCCGTCGTGGGGGTGCGACTCGCCGCCCCGTCGTCCGGCGACCTCGCGGGTACCCTGCGAGGGCTTGCGGCGGGCAACTCGATCGGGATGCTCGTCGCGGGCGCCGTTCTGCTCGTCGCGGTCCGACGAGCCGCCGGTCCGGATGCCCTCGGCGGGATCGTCCGCACGATGTCGGTCGGACTTCTCGGCGCGGTCGGCGCGGCAGGCGCCGGCCTGTGGGCCGAGCACCGGCTGCAGGGTGCGTGGGGTGCGGGCGCGGCGTCGTCGGCGGCCGTCGGGCTCCTCGCCGCCCTGGTCGCGGTCCTGGTGATGGGCGCGGTGCTGCTCACGGGCGACCGTCCCCTCGCACGCGCGGTTCGGCGTCGCGGTCACTCGGTCAACGGCCGACCACTCCAGGAGGACGAGGCTGCCCGTGACTGAGAGGCGGACACGGGTGCTCCAGGTGCTCGGCTCGAGCTCCGGGGGAGTGGCGCGTCATGTCGCCCAGATCAGTGCCGCCCTCGCAACGGAGCCGCCGGACGGTCCCGGTCTGGTCGTCACGATCGCCGGACCCGCATCTGTTCAACACCTGGTCGCGCCGGCCGATGCCCGGGTGCACTTTCGCACGATCCCGTTGGGCCCCTGGCCCGGCTCGCGAGACGTCGAGGTCGCGCGGCGGCTCCGCGTGCTGACGGCGCAGGCCGATGTCGTGCACGCGCACGGACTTCGCGCGGGAGCTGCCGTGGTCTTCGCTGTCGCGGGGCTTCGGCCGGCGGCGCGACCCCGGGTCGTGGTGACGTTGCACAACCTGCCCGTCGGTGGCCGCGGGGTCCGGACGGTGTCGGCTGCCCTCGAGTGGTTGGTCGCGCGTCGCGCCGACGTCGTCCTCGGGGTATCCGGAGACCTCGTCGAGCGC
>DATKTF010000539.1:0-3545 GCA_035531255.1 Cellulomonadaceae bacterium | reverse complement strand
CAACGTGCTGCTCGACTACTCGCGCTACCCCGTGCCGCACGCGTTGCTGGTCGACATCGCCGAGACCATGTCCCGCTACGGGCGCCTGCAGCTGATCCAGCACCCGGTGCACGGCCTCGTGCTCCAGGCCCTGGACCGGGCGGTGCTCGCCGAGGTCCTCAAGTCCCGCCGCACCGCCGGCCTCGTCGGCGAGCGCATCGACGCCGAGACCGTCGTCGTCCACCCGAGCGAGCGCGGACACCTCAAGCAGGTCCTGCTCAAGCTGGGCTGGCCCGCCGAGGACCTCGCCGGGTACGTCGACGGCGAGGCCCACCCCATCGACCTCGTGACCGACGGCTCCGACGGCAACGCGCCGTGGACCCTCCGGCCGTACCAGCAGCAGGCGGTCGACGGGTTCTGGCACGGTGGCTCCGGGGTCGTCGTGCTGCCGTGCGGCGCCGGCAAGACCCTCGTCGGCGCCGGTGCGATGGCCACCTCGAAGACCACCACGCTGATCCTGGTGACGAACACCGTCTCCGCGCGTCAGTGGCGCGACGAGCTGCTGCGGCGGACGACCCTCACCGACGACGAGATCGGTGAGTACTCGGGCGCCCGCAAGGAGGTCCGCCCCGTCACGATCGCGACCTACCAGGTCCTCACGACCAAGCGGAAGGGTGTGTACACGCACCTCGAGCTGCTCGACGCGCGCGACTGGGGCCTGGTCATCTACGACGAGGTCCACCTGCTGCCCGCGCCGATCTTCCGGATGACGGCGGACCTGCAGGCACGACGTCGACTCGGCCTGACGGCCACCCTGGTGCGCGAGGACGGCCGCGAGGACGAGGTCTTCAGCCTGATCGGCCCGAAGCGCTACGACGCGCCGTGGAAGGACATCGAGAACCAGGGGTACATCGCACCCGCAGCCTGCATCGAGGTGCGGCTCACGCTCCCCGACCGCGAGCGGATGCTCTACGCGACCGCCGAGCCCGAGGACAAGTACCGGCTCGCCGCGTCCGCCCCCGGCAAGAACCGCGTCGTCGAGCAGCTGGTCGCCAAGCACGCCGGCGAGCCGACGCTCGTGATCGGCCAGTACATCGACCAGCTCGAGGAGCTCGCCGAGCACCTCGGAGCCGAGATCATCACCGGCGCGACCACCGTGACCGAGCGGCAGCGCCTGTACCAGGCGTTCCGCACGGGCGAGCTCACGACGCTCGTCGTGAGCAAGGTCGCGAACTTCTCGATCGACCTGCCCGAGGCGTCCGTCGCGATCCAGGTGTCGGGGTCGTTCGGCTCGCGGCAGGAGGAGGCCCAGCGACTCGGGCGCATCCTGCGGCCCAAGGAGGACGGCCGCACGGCGCACTTCTACGCCGTCGTCGCGCGCGACACCGTCGACCAGGAGTTCGCGGCGCACCGTCAGCGGTTCCTCGCCGAGCAGGGCTACGCGTACACCATCGTCGACGCCGAGGACCTCGTCACCGAGTGAGGCGCCCGTGCAGCCTCACGGCGCGGTGCTGATCGGCCCCACCTCACGGCGCGGTGCGCACACCCGCGAGCTCACCGGCCAGCACGACGGCGACGAACGCCTCGGCGAGCAGCCGGCCCGACGCGAGCACCTCGTCGTCGACCGCGACGAGATCGGCCTCGACGGTGTCCGCATCCACGCCCGGCGTCTGGCGGGCCCAGTGGGCAACCGTCTGCGGGGAGGCCTCGGGGTGGACCTGCAGGCCCCACGCGGAGCCCCACCGGAACGCCTGGAACGGGTACATGCTGGACGACGCGAGCCATACCGCCCCCGCAGGCAGCTCGACGACCGAGTCGCCGTGCAGGCTCGGCAGGACGGTGCCGGCCGGCGTGGCCGCGACGAGCCCACCGAGGAGCGGGTCGCCCGCCGCCTCGGGCCGCCACCGCACCGCGACGGCTCCCGCCTCGACCCCGGGGGGTGCCGCGACCTGGACCCGACCACCGCCGGCCACCGCAAGGAGCTGGGCACCGAGGCAGATCGCCAGGGTCGGGACACCGGAACGGGCGGCCGAGGCCAGCAGCTCACGGGTCGACGGCAGCCACGGCCAGGCCGCGTCGTCGTAGGCGGAGCGCTCACCACCGAGGACCACCAAGCCGTCGCCGATCTCGGCCGCCGAGGCGGGCACGGTCTCGCCGAGGTCGGGACGGACGACGCGGACCTGGACGGCGTCGCCGAACCACTCGGCGAAGCGATCCAGGGGGATGTCGTGCGCGTGCTGGACGACGGTGACGACGCGCTGCGGTGCCGAATCGTGGGTGCTGCCGGTCGCGGCAGCCGCGTGCTGATCGAAAGTCACCGGACGACGGTACCCGCGTGGGAGGCCGCACACCGAATCCCGAGAGGCGCACACGTTGCGCACAGGTCACGCACGGGAAAGGATCGCCAGGTGATCGGACGGCGCATGAACCGGCTCCTGACCTCCTTCGGCCTGGTGGCGCTGATGGGGGTCCTGGGCACCGGAACCTCTCTGCTGGTCGCGCTGGTCGCCGCCACGGACGCGACCGCAGCCGAGGCGGTCGCGCCGTTCCGGGTGGCCGACCGGATCACGGACCAGGTGGGCGCCCTGGGCGATCGGACGACCGAGGTGCGCGGCCACGTCGACCGGCTCGGCGCGGACACCCGGTTCGACCTCTGGGTCGTGTACGTCGACAGCTTCGACGGAGCGAACCCGCAGACCTGGGCGGACGACACCGCGACCGTGTCCCAGCTCGGCGTCGACGACGTCCTGCTCGCGGTCGCGACCGGTGAACGCGCATACGCGTTCTCTCTCGACACGGCTGCGGCGCTGACCGACGCGCAGATCGCGCACGTGCGTGCCGACCTCGTCGAGCCGCTGCTGGCGAGGTCGGACTGGGCCGGTGCCGCGATCGCCGCGGCGGACGGGCTCCGCGACGCGGCGCTCGGCACCGGGACGAGCGCGGGCACCGGCACCTCGACGACCACCGGCCCGGCGAGCGGCAGCGGGGCCCTGGTCGTCATCCTCGTGCTCGTCCTCGTCGTGCTGGTCGGTGGCGTCGCCCTCGTGATCCGGTCCGCGACACGTCGCACGGCCGCGCGCCTGGGCGGCTCCGGTGCCACCGGCGGCTCCGACCGCTCTGGAACGACGGAGCACGACCGGGCGGGCGACGGCCTCGCGACTCTTCCGACGGGCGAGCTGAGCTCGCGAGCGAGCGCCGCCCTCGTCGCGATCGACGACGCGATCAAGGCGTCCGAGCAGGAGCTCGGGTTCGCGCAGGCCCAGTTCGGGCTCGAGGCGACCGCCGCGTTCTCGACCGCGCTGGTCGACGCGAAGCGCGCGGTCGCCGACGCGTTCGCACTGCGCCAGCAGCTCGACGACACCGTGCCGGAGACCGAGCCGCAGGCGCGCGAGCTGATGACCCGGATCATCCGGACGTGCGGCGAGGTCAGCGCGGCGCTCGACGCCTACGCCGACGAGTTCGACACGCTCCGCGATCTGCAGGCCCACGCCTCCGAGCTGCTCGACGACGTGCAGACCCGGGCGTCCGAGGTGGTCGCACGCGTCCCGGCCGCACGCACGACGCTC
>DATKTF010000538.1:0-4229 GCA_035531255.1 Cellulomonadaceae bacterium | reverse complement strand
GGCACGCGTCCAGGACCGTCAGGGCGCCGACCTCGCGCGCCCTCGCGACGAGCTCCGCGACCGGGGTGATCGCCCCGGTCACGTTGGACGCATGACTGAACGCGAGCAGCCTCGTCCGATCACCCACCACCGTCGCCAGGTCGTCCGTGCGGATCCGGCCGTCGTCGTGCAGCCCGAGCCATCGCAGCGTCGCCCCGGTCCGCGCGGCGAGCTCCTGCCACGGGACCAGGTTGGCGTGGTGCTCGGCCTCGGTCACCACGATCTCGTCACCTGGTCCGAGCACGAACCGCCGCGCCGCGGCACCGCCACGCCCTGCGGTCGCGTTCGACATCGCGTAGGCGACGAGGTTGATCGCCGCCGTCGCGTTCGACGTCCAGACGATCTCGTCCGACGCCACGCCGACGAACCGCGCCACCTGGTCGCGCGCCCCCTCGAACGCGTCGGTGGCCTCCTCGGCGAGCTGGTGCGCACCCCGGTGCACCGCGGCGTTCCGCTGCGTGTAGAAGTCGCGCTCGGCGTCCAGGACGACGTCGGGCTTCTGGGAGGTCGCGCCCGAGTCCAGGTAGACCAACGGGCGACCGTCCCGCAGGGTCCGGTCGAGGAGCGGGAAGTCCGCGCGGACCGCCGCGAGCTCGGCGTCGGTGAGGCCCGACGTCGGGCCGGGCGGATGAACGGTCTGCGTCACAGGGGGTCCTTGCTCATGCGTGCTCATGCGTGCTCGTGGTTGCTGACATCTGCTGAGGCGTGCTCACGTCTGTTCACGGGGATCTGCTGGGTCTGCCGACGTCGCGGTGACGTCAGACGGTCACGTCGGAACCGAGGAACCGGTCGTAGCCCTCGTCCTCGAGGCGGTCCGCGAGCTCCGGCCCGCCCTCCTCGGCGACCCTGCCGTCGACGAACACGTGCACGAAGTCGGGCGTGATGTACCGCAGGATCCGGGTGTAGTGCGTGATCAGCAGGACGCCGATGTCGGTGGTCGACTTCACGCGGTTGACCCCTTCGGAGACGATCCGGAGCGCGTCGACGTCCAGGCCCGAGTCGGTCTCGTCGAGGATCGCGAACTTCGGGGAGAGCAGCTCGAGCTGGAGGATCTCGTGACGCTTCTTCTCGCCGCCGGAGAACCCCTCGTTGACGCTGCGCGCCGCGAAGGACTCGTCCATCCGGAGCTTCTCCATCGCGGTCTTGACCTCCTTGGTCCACGTCCGCAGCTTCGGCGCCTGACCGTCGATCGCGGTCTTCGCGGTTCGCAGGAAGTTCGTGACGCTGACGCCGGGCACCTCGACCGGGTACTGCATGGCGAGGAAGAGCCCCGCGCGGGCACGCTCGTCGACCTTCATCGCGAGGACGTCCTCGCCGTCGAGGGTCACGGTCCCCGACGTCACCGTGTACTTCGGGTGTCCGGCCAGCGAGTACGCCAGCGTCGACTTCCCCGAGCCGTTGGGGCCCATGATGGCGTGCGTCTCGCCGCTGGAGACGGAGAGGTTGACCCCGCGGAGGATCTGCTTGGCGCCCTCCTTGGTCTGGACGCTGACGTGCAGGTCACGGATCTCGAGCGTGGACATGGTCAGTTCTCCTCGGACGGGCGGTGGACGACGTCGACATCGACGAGCACGTACTCGCCGTCGACGGTCACGGGGTAGACAGGGACGGGTCGCGTCGCGGGGAGCCCGAGGGCAGCACCCGTACGCAGGTCGAAGCGGGAGCCGTGCAGCCAGCACTCGATCGTGTGGCCCTCGACCTCGCCGTCGGACAACGAGACGGCGCCGTGCGAGCAGACGTCGGAGATCGCGTGGAGGGCGCCGTCGTCGTCGCGGACGACGGCGACAGGGATCGGACCGCGTTCGCCGACGAGCTCGACGCGCACCGCCTGCCCCACGGCGACGTCGGACGCCAGGCAGGCCTGCCGGGCGCTCACGCGTCCGCCGCCGCGAGCGCGTCGACGCCGCCGAGGGCGTCGAAGACGCTCATGCTCTTCTCGAGCTCCGCCTCGATCGCGGCGAGCAGCCGCTCCTCGACCTCGGGCACGCCGATCTGCTGGATGAGGTCGTTGAAGAACCCGCGCACGACGAGGCGCCGGGCGTCGGGCTCGGGGATGCCACGAGACCGTAGGTAGAACAGCTGCTCGTCGTCGAACCGTCCGGTCGCGCTCGCGTGACCGGCCCCCTCGATGAGTCCGGTCTCGATCTCGAGGTTCGGCACCGAGTCGGCGCGCGCACCGTCCGAGAGCACGAGGTTCCGGTTGAGCTCGTAGGTGTCGGTGCCCTCCGCCTCGGCACGGATCAGGACGTCGCCGACCCAGACGGTGTGCGCGCCCTCGCCCTGCAGCGCGCCCTTGTAGGTCACGCGGGACCGGCAGGCCGGGACGGCGTGGTCGACGAACAACCGGTGCTCCTGGTGCTGACCGGCGTCCGCGAAGTACAGGCCGACCATCTCGAGCGACCCGTTCTCCCCGGTGAACTCGGCGTCGGGGGTCACCCGGACGACGCTGCCGCCGAGGGTCACGACGATGTGCTTGACCGTCGCGTCGCGACCGAGCCGGATCCGGTGCGAGGACAGGTGAACCGTGTCCGGGGCCCAGTCGTGCACCGAGACCAGCGTCAGGTGCGCACCGTCCTCGACGACGACCTCGATGGTCTCCGACAGCATCGCCGACCCGGTGTGGTCGACGACCACGAGGGCCTCGGACAGCTCACGGGCGTGCACGAGCAGGTGCGACGCGGTCGGGCTCGTCGAGTCGACCCCTTCGACCCGCACCGAGGTCGCCGTGCCGGCGACGAGCTGCGGCGGGATCGTCACGACGGTCGCACGCTGGAACGAGTTCCAGGCGGTGGCCGCGGACCGGTCTCCCGGCTTGCCTGCGGTCCCGAGGCGGGGGTCGTCACGGTCGACGATCTCGACCGTCACACCGGCAGCCTCGACGACGGTCGTGATGACCTTCGGGCCCGAGAGGTCGGGGGCGAAGAGCGGCGCGCACCGGTCGACGGGGGCGAACCGCCACTCCTCCTCGCGACCGGTGGGCACCGGGAAGTCCGCCAGGTCGAACGAGGTCGTGCGCTGGGCGCGCGAGCTCGCCGGGACCGTCGCCACGCCGTGCGTGTGCGCCCCGTCGGCGACCGCGCGGGAGTGGTCGGTGGACAGGCCCCCGGGTGCGGTGGTGGTCTCGTGGTCGGTGGTGCTCGTCATCAGCCGACGGATCCTTCCATCTGGAGCTCGATCAAGCGGTTCAGCTCGAGGGCGTACTCCATGGGGAGCTCGCGCGCGATCGGCTCGACGAACCCGCGCACGATCATCGCCATGGCCTCGGTCTCCTTCATCCCCCGGGACATGAGGTAGAAGAGCTGGTCCTCGCTCACGCGCGAGACCGTCGCCTCGTGGCCCATCGACACGTCGTCCTCGCGGACGTCCACGTAGGGGTAGGTGTCTGAGCGGGAGATCTGGTCGACCAGGAGCGCGTCGCACAGCACGTTGGACGCCGAGTGGTGGGCGCCCTCGAGGATCTGGACCAGGCCGCGGTAGGAGGTGCGACCGCCTCCGCGGGCGACCGACTTGGAGACGATCGACGACGACGTGTGCGGCGCGGCGTGGACCATCTTGGCGCCTGCGTCCTGGTGCTGGCCCTCGCCCGCGAACGCGATCGAGAGGGTCTCACCACGCGCGTGCTCACCCATGAGGTAGATCGCGGGGTACTTCATCGTGACCTTCGAGCCGATGTTCCCGTCGACCCACTCCATGGTCGCGCCCTCGCCGGCGGTCGCCCGCTTGGTGACCAGGTTGTACACGTTGTTCGACCAGTTCTGGATCGTCGTGTAGCGCACGCGGGCGTTCTTCTTGACGATGATCTCGACGACGGCGGAGTGCAGCGAGTCCGACTGGTAGATCGGCGCGGTGCAGCCCTCGACGTAGTGCACGTACGAGCCCTCGTCGGCGATGATCAGCGTCCGCTCGAACTGGCCCATGTTCTCGGTGTTGATCCGGAAGTAGGCCTGCAGCGGGATGTCGACGTGGATCCCCGGCGGCACGTAGACGAACGACCCGCCCGACCACACGGCGGTGTTCAGCGACGCGAACTTGTTGTCGCCCACCGGGATCACCGAGCCGAAGTACTGCTCGAAGATCTCCGGGTGCTCGCGCAGCCCGGTGTCGGTGTCGAGGAAGATGACGCCCTGCTCCTCGAGGTCCTCGCGGATCTGGTGGTAGACGACCTCGGACTCGTACTGGGCGGCGACGCC
>DATKTF010000537.1:0-12713 GCA_035531255.1 Cellulomonadaceae bacterium | reverse complement strand
ACGCTCGCCGCCGCGGTCTCCGAGGCCTACCGGGCGCACCGCGAGACCGACGGGCTGTTCGACCCGCGGGTCCTCGACGTCCTGCTCGGGTGGGGCTACGACCGCTCCCTGCCGTTCGTCGACGGAGCGGTGACGCGTGACCCGGCCGCGGTCCCCACGGTCACCCCCGCGCAGCCGCTCCGGAAGCCCGCCCCGTGGCGCCCGGAGATCGTGGAGAGCGACGGCGCGTGGTGGATCAGGCTCGGGCACCAGCCGATCGACCTCGGCGGGATCGGCAAGGGTCTGGCGGTCCGGTGGGCCGCGGACGAGCTGGTCGACGCCGGTGAGGGTTACGCGGTCGACGCCGGCGGTGACCAGGCGCTCGGCGGCATCGGCCCGGACGGTCCGCGCTGGCGGGTGGGCGTCGAGGACCCGTCCGACCATGCCGAGCTCGTGCTCGTCCTCGAGGTCACCGACACCGGGTGTGCGACGTCCTCGACGCGGTTGCGTCGTTGGCGTTCCGGTGGCGCGCACGTCCACCACCTCGTCGACCCGCGCACGCGGCGTCCGGGTGGCGCCGGCCTCGCGGCCGTCACGGTCCTGGCGCCGGATGCGGCGTGGTCGGAGGTCTGGAGCAAGACGCTGTTCCTCGCGGGGGCGGCGGAGATCCGGTCGGTCGCCGAGGACCTCGGGCTGACGGCCGCGTGGGTCCACGAGGACGGCACCGTCGGCACGACGACCCGGATGGACCCCCTGGTCATCTGGACCGCACGAGAGCTGGAGGCGCACTGATGGACTCGACCCGCACGGCATCGAAGCCCTCGCCCTCGCCCGCCGCGGTGCTCGGTTCGACGCTGCTCGTCGTGGCAGCCGCGGCGACCGTCGCGTTCGTCGCGCTGCTGGTCCGCGACTCGCTCCAGGGACAGTCCAAGATCCCGTGGGTGCTGGGACGCGCGAGCGGTGTCACGTCGTACGTGCTCCTGGTGTGCCTCGTGGCGACCGGTCTGGTGCTGTCGCACCCGTGGGCGCGCGGACTTCGGCGCCCGTCGGCCGCGACCCGCATCGGCCTGCACGTCGGGTTCGCGACGTTCACGCTCGCGTTCACGGTGCTGCACGTCGTGGTGCTCGCGACCGACCCGTGGGCCCAGGTCGGGTGGCGCGGCGTCGTGCTGCCGATGGCAGCCGTGTACCGACCCGTGCCCGTCACTCTCGGCGTGATCGCGCTGTGGGCGGGCCTCGTCACCGGGCTGACCGCCAAGCTGGCCGGGTCGGTCGCCGGGCGGGTCTGGTGGCCGATCCACAAGGTCGCCGCCGTCTCGCTCGTGCTCGTGTGGGGGCACAGCGTGCTCGCCGGCAGCGACATCCTCGCGTTGCGCGGGTTCTACCTCGCGACCGGTCTCGCGCTGATCGGCCTCGCCGTGAGCCGGTACGGCGCCCGCACCCCCCAGGACCGCGTCGTCGAGCTCACCCGCGCGCTCGACGTCCCCCCCGAGCTTAGACGCCCCGAGCGCCACCGTGACCACGACCGACGCGACGGAGCCCTGCGATGACCTCGGACGAGCTGACGATGGACCAGCGGCGCACCCCGGCGCCGAGGTCGGTCGCACCTGACACCTCACGCATCCCGCCCGCGCTGCTCCTGCACGGCGTGCAGATCGACCGCGTCGGCGAGGCCGACCCGTGGGAGCCCTCCGCCGTCGAGCACCTCGACCACCTGGTCGGTCGGGTCGGGCCGCGGCCGTACGGGAGCCTCGACCTCATCACCGTGATCGAGCGCGCGGGCCTCACCGGTCACGGCGGCGCCCATGTCCCGGCGGCCGCGAAGTGGCGCAAGACGCTGCGCGGCGGTGGTCCCCTGACCGTCGTCGCGAACGGTGCGGAGAGCGAGCCGCTCAGCGCGAAGGACGCGACGCTGATGCGGCAGCGACCCCACCTGGTGCTCGACGGGCTTGCGCTCGCCGCCGAGGCCCTCGGTGCCGACCGGGCGGTCGTCTGGCTGCACGGCGACGACCACGGCACGGCTGCGACCCTCCAGGGCGCGCTCGCCGAGCGTCACGCCGCACGCCTGCACGAGCCCACCCTCGAGCTCGTGAGGGGCCCGTCGCACTACCTGTCCGGCGAGTCGAGCGCGATCACCCGCGCGCTGCACGGCGGTCCGACCCTCCCGACCGCCCGCCGCCCCGAGGACCCGCGGTCCCGCAACCCGCGGACGCTCGTGCACAACGTCGAGACCCTGGCGCGACTGGCGCTCGTCGCACGCGGCTACCCGCCGTCGGCGACCATGCTGCTGACGGTCCTGACGCCGGTGAGCCGGATGGTCTTCGAGGTGCCTCGCGGTACCCCCGTGGTCGACGTGCTCGAGGGCACCGGCTGGCTCCGCAACGGCCCGCCGCAGGCCGTGCTGCTCGGTGGGTACGGCGGCCAGTGGGCCTCGTGGCGCGACCTGCGGTCCGCGACGTTCGACGAGCCCGCCCTGCGAGCCGCGGGCCTGAGCATCGGGGCGGGCGTGGTCGCCCCGATCGCCCACGGCGCGTGCGGCCTCGCGGAGACCGCGGCGATCACCGCCTATCTCGCCTCGATGAGCGCGCGCCAGTGCGGACCGTGCCTGTTCGGCCTGCCCGCGCTGACGGACGGCATGCGGGCGCTCGCCGCCGGTGACGCGTCACGCCGCGAGCGCGCCCAGCTCCTCGAGGACCTTCGGCTCGTCGAGGGTCGGGGCGCGTGCCACCACCCCGACGGCGCGACGCGGCTGATCGCGTCCGCGCTCGAGATCTTCGAGCACGACGTCGTCGAGCACGTGGCCGGGCGCCCGTGCCACGAGTCGGAGCGGATCAGTCTGCCCGTCCCCGGGGGGCACCGATGAAGAAGCACGGCTCGACGTCGCGCCTGCGCATCGACGCCGCGGCCTGCGACGGCATCGGAGTGTGCGCACACCTGGCGTCTGAGGTCCTCGAGCTCGACCGGTGGGGGTTCCCGATCATCACGGTGCGGGACCTCTCGCGCGGTGAGCTCTCCGCCGCGAAGCGCGCCGTCCGGGCCTGCCCGCGGAAGGCGCTGTGGATCGAGACGTCCGAGGTCCCGTCGGTCGTCCAGCGCGCGCCGGGGGTCACGACCCCGTCCTAGGCCGCCCGAGCCGCGCCCGGACGCCACTGGTGATATGCCTGGGAGCAGCAGGCTCGTGACCGGCACCTGGGCGGACGGGCGTCGACGCGTGCCGACGACGGGAGGCGCGCGATGGGCACCGCCGCGGTCGCCACGCGCGGCCTCACCAAGCACTTCGGGTCGGTGGTCGCCCTCGAGGACCTGGACCTGGAGGTCCACCAGGGCGAGATCTTCGGGTATCTCGGCCCGAACGGCGCCGGGAAGTCGACCACGGTGCGCCTCCTGCTCCGTCTGATCCGGCCCACGCACGGCGGCGCGACGATCATGGGGGTCCCGGTCGAGGACGTCGAGCGGAGCCATCGGCACATCGGTTATGTGTCGGGGGACGTCGCGCTGTGGCCACAGCTCACCGGGGCCGAGACCCTGGAGCTGCTCGGGCGGATCTCCGGGCGGGTCGACGGCGCGTTCCGCGACGAGCTCGTCGAGCGGCTGCAGGTCGACCCGTCGGTGCGCGCGCGCTCCTACTCGAAGGGCAACCGGCAGAAGATCGCCCTGGTCGCGGCGTTCATGACCCGGCCGGACGTGCTGCTGCTGGACGAGCCGACGGCGGGTCTCGACCCGTTGATGGAGGCGGTGTTCCAGGACCTCGCCCGGGAGGCGACGGCGCGCGGCCAGACGATCGTGCTCTCGTCGCACATCCTCGACGAGGTCCAGGACCTCTGCGACCGGGTCGCGATCCTGCGCAGCGGGCGACTCGTCGAGGTCGCCACGCTCGCCGACCTGCGACAGCTGCACACGACGATCGTCGAGGTGCTCGTCGACGGTCCGGCGCCGTCGCTCGACGACGTCGACGGCGTGACCGCGTGCGAGCCGATCGACGGCGGGGTGCGGGTGTCGCTGGTCGGGTCGCCGGCGGCGCTGCTGCGACGCCTCGCGACCCTTCCGGTCACGGGCCTGCGCACCGAGGAGGCGACGCTCGAGCAGGTGTTCTTGACCTACTACTGATCGTGTGCCGACCTGCAGCCCGACCGGGTGGTCGGCCCGGTCGACGACGAGAGGAGGACGCGATGGATGCCAGCACCCCGCACCGGCACCGTGGCGCGCGTCGCCGTGGCACCGGACGATCGGTGGCCGCCCTGACGTCGCGCCTCACCCGACGTGGTGCGGCGCTGGTCGCCGTCGCGACGGGCATCTACGTCGTGATCGAGGTCCTCTCGTACGAGGCTGCCTACCCGGACGACGCGTCGCGCGCCCGTCTGGCCGCGTTCGGCGACGACCCGGCGATCCGCATCATGCAGGGCGTCCCGCACGCGGTCGACACCGTCGGGGGGTTCGTCGTCTGGGACGCGGGCTGGATCCTCCAGGTGATCGTCGCGGTCTGGGCCCTCGTGGTGACGGTGCGGGTGCTGCGGGGGGACGAGGAGACCGGCCGGAGCGAGCTCGTGCTGACGGGACCGATCCGTGCGGGGCGGGCCCTGCTGGCCCAGCTCGCGGTGCTGGTCCTGGCGTGCCTCGTCGTCGGAGCGACGATCGGCCTCGCGTTCAGCCTCGCCGGGGCGGCCGTGCGCGGCGCGCTGCTGTTCGGTGCGGGGGTCGCCGGCGTGGCGTCGTTCTTCGTGGCGGCTGCCGCCGTGAGCGCTCAGGTGTTCGTCGCCCGCTCCCGCGCGGTGAGCGTGTCCGCGTTCCTGCTCGGTGCGGCGGTCCTCGTCCGGATGGTCGCGAACAGCGCCGACTCGCGCAGCTGGGTCGCCTGGCTGACTCCGCTCGGGTGGCTCGACCAGCTGCGCCCGTTCGCGGACGACCGGTGGCTCGTGCTCGCCGTGCCGACCGGTGCCGTCGGTGTCCTGCTCGTCGTCGCGGTCGTGCTCCGGGGTGCGCGGGACACGGGGGCGGGCCTCGTCCGCGAGCGGGAACGGCGCCGACCGCGGCTGTGGGGGCTCGGCAGCCCGATCGCGTTCGCGTGGCGGACGAACCTCGGCGTCCTGGTCGGCTGGTTCGTCGGGATCGCGGCCTGGGGCTTCGTGATCGGGCTGCTGGTCCGGAGCGTCGCGGACTTCATCGCCGTCGACCCGGGCTACCGCGACCTCCTCGCCGGGCTCGGGGTCCGGGTGGCCGACATCCCGCGGACCTTCGTCGCGATGGGGGCCGTCATCACCGGGCTCGTGATCGCGCTCTTCGCCGCGTGGCGCGTCGGTGCGGTCTGGTCGGAGGAGGCCACGGCCCGGCTCGAGCACCTGCTCACCCGCCCGGTGCTGCGGCGACGCTGGCTCGGTGGTCACGTCGTGCTGATGGCCGTGTCGGTCGTGCTGCTCTCGGGGGTGTCGGCGACGGCGATGTGGCTCGGTGGGACCGTCACCGGCGCGGACCTGTCCCTGGTCGACGCGGCGGCGTCGACGTTCAACACCGTTCCGGCGATCGCGGTCTTCGCCGGGCTCGCGGTGCTGGTCTACGGCGTCGCGCCGCGGGTCACGGTGGCCGTGACGGCGTCGACGGCGATCGCGGCCTACGTGCTGCAGGTGGTCGGGCCGATGCTCGAGTGGCCCGAGGCCGTCATCGGTCTCTCGCCGTTCCGGCACCTCGAGGCGGTCCCGGTCGACCCGTTCGGGCTGCCGGCCGCCCTCGTGATGGTCGCGATCGGCCTGGTGGCGGCCGCCGCAGGCGTCCTCGCCTTCGAGCGGCGCGACCTCGTCGGGGCCTGACGGCCGACCGCGCGATCGCGCGTGCGAACCCCGGCATCACCCCGAGGTGACGGGCTCGGACACCGAGGGACCGAACCCGGCGTGCGGTGCGAGCCGCGAGCGGTCGAGCACGGCGGGCAGGCGACGCTCGATGCGGGCGACGAGGGCCGGGACCAGGCCGCCCGGTACCGGGCGGCCGAGGCCGAAGCCCTGGGCCGAGGCGCATCGAAGGTCCCGGAGCCGGAGGAACGTGTCGTCGTCCTCGACCCCCTCGGCCACGACGTCCAGGTGCAGGGCCGTGGCGAGCTCGATGGTCGACCGGACGATCGCGTCGCTCGCCTCGTCGGTGAGGAGGTTGGTGACGAACGACCGGTCGATCTTGAGGCGTCTGACCGGGAGCTGGTGCAGGTACCCGAGAGAGCTGTGACCGGTGCCGAAGTCGTCGACGGACAAGGTGACGCCCATCCGGTCGAGAGCGTCGAGGACCCGCATCGACCGCCGCGGGTCCACCATGGCGGCGCTCTCGGTGATCTCGAGCTCGAGGGACGCCGCCGCGAGGCCGTGGCGCTCGAGCGCGGCGGCGACGTCGTCGACGAGGTGCGGGTCGAGGAGGTTGCGGACCGAGAGGTTCACGGCGACCACGAGGTGGTAGCCGTCGCGCTGCCACGTCGCGCACTGCGCGAGGGCGAGGTCGAGCACGTGGTGCGTGAGCGGTCCGATGAGCCCGGTCTGCTCGGCGGCTCCGATGAACGAGTCCGGCCCGAGGAGCCCGCGCCGCGGGTGCTGCCAGCGGGCGAGCGCCTCGACCGCGAGCACCTTGCCGTCGCGGACGCGAACCTGCGGCTGGTAGTGGAGCACCAGCTCGCCGTTCTGGAGCGCGCGTGGCAGCTCGCCGGCCAGCAACGAGGCGTGGTTCTCGGCGGCGGTGGCGCGCTCGTCGTACTCGGCGATCCGGTCCGGTCGTGTCCTCGCCGCCGACGCCGCGGCGTCGACGCAGGTGAGCGCGACGTCGGCGTCGACCACCCGCGCCGTGAGCAGGAGCACGCCGATCCTCGCCTCGACCGCGACGGTCATGCCGGGCAGCTCGTAGGGGCGGTTGAGTGATCCGAGGATCGTCGCCGAGACGGGCAGCGCGTCGGCGCCGGAGGTGATCCGGCCGCACAGCACCGCGAACGTGTCGCCGCCCAGGCGTGCCACGACCCCGTGGTCCTGGGCGATCTCGACGAGGCGGTCACCGACGGCGCGCAGGATCGCGTCGCCGGTCTGGTGACCGAGGACGTTGTTGATCTCGGTGAAGCGCTCGAGGTCGACCAGGAGCAGGCCTGCGTCGTCCCGCCGGGCGGCGGCGAGCGTCGCTCCGAGGTGCGAGACGAACCGCTGACGGTTCATCAGTCCGGTGACGAAGTCCGTGCCGGCGAGCTCGTCGAGCCTCCGGGCGTGGTCCTGCAGGTCCCGCACCATCTGCACCACGCGGATGGTCAGGAGCGCGATCATCAGCGTCGCTGCGACGATCACCGGCCAGAGGTGCAGCGGGCGGCCGGTGGTGAGCTCCCAGGCGATGAGGAGGGGCCCGACCATCACCACGACGACCAGGATCGCGACGCCGCGAGCCCGGAGCCGTGGGGGCGCCGGGTCGTGCACGGCAGAGAGGTCGCTCATCGACGGGTGCAGGGCGGCCGCGCCCCACAGGACGTAGGACGCGAGCCAGAGCGCGTCGAGGGCGTCGACCCGGGCGGCGACGGCGGGGACGAAGGTCGACACGTCGAACAGCGTGTCCGCCGTGAGCACGACGCCGAAGCCGAGCCCCAGCAGGATGCCCGCCGTCGGTCGGTCCGTGCGTCGCCAGGCGACCCGCAGCAGGACGGCGAAGAGCAGGATGTCGCCGATCGGGTACGCGGCCGCGATGAGCCTCGCCGCGGTCGACCCCTCGCTGCCGGACCAGGTGGGTGCGACGACGAACACCCACCACGCGAGTCCGACCGCGACCGTGACGATCGCGCTGTCGACCAGGGCGGTCGAGGAGCGGCGGCCGTCCTTGCGTGCGACGAGGGCGAGCAGCGAGGCGGCGAGGACGCCGTACGCCGGGAGGTACAGCGCGTCCGCGGGTGAGGGGGACGGGCTGACCTGGAGCACGTCCTGATACCAGGAGTAGACCGCGTCGCCCGCGACCCACAGTGCCGTTCCCGCGGCCAGCAGGTACCAGACGATCGGTGCGCGAGGTCGGTTCCCGCGGTTCCCGATGAGGATCGCCGCGACTGCCGACGCGCCGATCACGGCGTACCCGACGTCACGGCGGAGCCCGGGCGGGAGCGCGAGGATCGAGATCGACGCGACCAGACCGGCGCCCAGGTACGCCCAGGAGGCCACCCCGCGCGGACGTCCCGGGTCCGACGATCGGGCCAGGTGCGAGGACGCCGAGGTGGTCACTCTCATGGCGTCTCCATGGTGGATACATCGGCGTGAAAGCGCCGAAGTTGAGGTCTGACGGGCGCCGCGGCGGGCCTGCGACGGGCCTGCGGGCGCTCGATGGCCGGCCCGGTTCCGGGCCTCGTCCCATCTGCGCAGGTCGCGCGTCGATGTGCTGTACTGGAGGTCTCGAAAGTTCGGGTACCCGAACTCTGCTCACGGGGAGGCCGGGATGCTCGCTGAGGCGGTCGTCCGGACCGTGCGGTACCGGCGCCTCCTCCCGCTGCTCGGACCGGCGTTCGTCGCGGCGATCGCCTACGTCGACCCCGGCAACGTCGCCGCGAACCTCACCGCCGGGTCGCGCTACGGCTACCTGCTCTTGTGGGTCCTCGTCCTCGCCAACACGATCGCGGTCCTGGTCCAGTACCAGTCGGCCAAGCTCGGTCTGGTCACGGACCGCACGCTCCCCGAGCTGATCGGCCAACGCCTCAACCGACCGGCCCGGCTCGCGTTCTGGGTCCAGGCCGAGATCGTCGCGGCGGCCACGGACCTCGCGGAGGTGATCGGTGGCGCGATCGCCCTGTACCTGCTCTTCCGCACGCCGCTCCTCACCGGTGGGGTGATCGTCGGCGCGCTGTCGATGCTGATGCTTCTGGTCCAGACGCGCTACGGGCAGCGGTCGTTCGAGTCGGTCATCATGGCGCTGCTCGGGATCATCGCGATCGGGTTCGTCGCCGGGGTGGTGGTCCACCCGCCGGACGCGGGGAGCGTGGTGTCCGGCCTGGTCCCGCGCTTCGCCGGGACGGACAGCGTGCTGCTGGCCTCGAGCATGCTCGGGGCGACGGTGATGCCGCACGCGATCTACGTCCACTCGGCGCTCGTCCGGGACCGCTTCAGCGGGCACGACCGGGCCGACGGCCACGTCCACCTGCTGCGGGCCACCCGCTGGGACGTGATCGGTGCGCTCGGGGTCGCCGGACTCGTCAACATCGCGATGCTGCTGCTGGCGGCCGCGAGCCTGCAGGGGGTGCACGGCACCGACACGATCGAGGGCGCTCACGCGGCCGTCGTCACCGCCCTCGGCCCGACGGTCGGGCTGGTGTTCGCGATCGGTCTCCTCGCGTCCGGCCTGGCGTCGACGTCGGTCGGCGCCTACGCGGGGGCGACGATCATGCAGGGGCTCGTGCACAAGCAGATCCCGATGCTGCTCCGGCGCGTCATCACCATCGTCCCGGCGCTCGTCGTGCTCGGCCTGGGCGTCGACCCGACCTGGGCGCTGGTGGTCAGCCAGGTGGTCCTCAGCTTCGGCATCCCGTTCGCGCTCGTCCCCCTGCTGCGGCTCACGAGCGACCGCCGCCTGATGGGTGTCGCCGTCAACAGCCGGACGATGCGCTGGACGATGACGCTGGTCGTCGCCCTGGTCGCGGTCCTGAACCTCGGGCTCGTCTACCTGACGGTCACCGGCGGCTGAGACCGGGATCCGACGGCGCACGGACCGGGTCACAGCTCGAACCGGTACCCCATCCCGGGCTCGGTGATCAGGTGGCGCGGGTGGGCCGGCTCCGGTTCGAGCTTGCGCCGCAGCTGCGCGAGATACACCCGCAGGTAGTTCGTCTCGTGCTCGTAGTGCGGTCCCCAGACCTCCCGCAGGAGCTGTTGCTGGCTCACGAGCTTGCCGGCGTTGCGGACGAGGATCTCGAGCAGGTGCCACTCGGTCGGAGTGAGCCGGATCGTCTCCCCGTCCCGCTCGACGCGCTTGGCCGCGAGGTCGACCGTGAAGCTTGCCGAGTAGACGACGGGCGCCGGCGGGTTCGGGATCGCCCGGCGCAGACCCGCACGGATCCGGGCGAGCAGCTCGTCCATGCCGAACGGCTTGGTCATGTAGTCGTCCGCGCCGGCGTCGAGGGCGTCGACCTTGGTCGCCTGGCTGTCCCGGGCGGAGAGCACGATGATCGGCACGGTCGTCCACCCGCGAAGGCCCGCGACGACGTCGACGCCGTCGATGTCGGGCAGGCCGAGGTCGAGCACCACGAGGTCGGGCACGAAGCTCCCGGCGGCGACGAGGGCGCTCGCGCCGTCTGCCGCGGTCTGCACCTCGAAGTGTCGGGCGCGCAGGTTGATCGACAACGCGCGCAGCAGCCCGGGGTCGTCCTCCACGACGAGGATCTTGCTCATGGGCACGCCGTCCTCCCGGGGCCCACTGCCGTCTGGTGTCCCACCATGGGATCAGCGTGTCACGAGGGGATGCGGTGTGCGGTTCCGGTCGGCTCCGGCGTGGTCGAGAGGAGCGGCTGGGCTTCGGTGGCAGGTGGCTCCGTGACGAACGGGCCGATCGGGGTGTTGAGCGGAAGCTCCATGACGAGCTCGGCGCCACCTTCGCGCGATCGTGATGCGACCAGTCGGCCGCGCCGCGCAGCCACGGCCCCGCGGACCAGACCGAGACCGAGCCCGGTCTGGGAGAGCGGGTCGGCCGGGGCGTCGCGGAGCGCGCCGATGGTCTCGTTGATCACGTCGATCTGGTCCTGGCTCAGGCCGCTGCCGGAGTCGGCCACCCCGATCTCGACGCGATCGTCGGCACGTCGGCCGATCAGCCGGATCGTGTCGCCGTCCGTGGTGTAGCGCACGGCGTTCTCGATCAGGGTGTCGAGGGTCGCGCGCAGCCTCTCGGCCGAGCCGTCGTAGACGCCGGCGTGCGCCTCGACGACCCAGTTCCGGGGCGCGACCGGCGCCCAGCGATCGGCGGTCTGTCGTAGGACGGCGTTCGCGTCCACGCGCGCGACCACGGCGTCCCCCTGCAGTCGGATGACGCGCACGAGGCGTTCGGTGACGCGGGTGAGGCGTTCGAGCTCGTCGTCGACGACCTCGAGGTCGCGACGCTGGTGCGGGTCGACCTCGCGCGCGAGGAGGAGCTCGACGTAGCCCCGCGCGATCGTGAGGGGGGTGCGCAGCTCGTGCGAGGTCAGACGGGTCAACCGTTCGCGGTCCTGGGCCTGCTCGCGCTCGCGCTCGGCCATCACGGTGACAGCGGCCAGCGCGAGCTGGCGGCGCCGGACGTGGACGACCATGAGGACCATGAGCAGGGACATCAGCGGGATCTCGGCGGTCTCCTGCCAGGTGATGACCCCGGTGGACGCGCGGCTCACGAAGGTCACCCCGGTGGCGACCGTCCCGACGGCGAGGCCCGTGATCGCGCGGCGCAGGGTCCAGTTGCCCAGTCCGTACATGAGGGCGAACGCGGCCCACGCGATGTGGTACGGGATCGTCTCGTCTCCGGGCCACAGCCACATCAACCCGTAGCACCCCGTGGCCAGGACGAGCCACGGGACGAAGAGGTCGCCGCGAGGCGGGACCTCAGACGCCGTAGAAGCAGTAGCCGACACGGCGGATCGTCTCGATCGGGGGGTCCGGGTAGAGCTTGATGCGCAGTCGACGCACGCAGACGTCGACCACGTTGCTGCCCGGGTCGAAGTCGAGTCCCCAGATGTCGTGGAGCAGCTCCTCACGTCGGCAGACGTCCCCGCGACGGCGCATGAGGTGGGCCAGGAGCGAGAACTCGCGCTCGGTGAGCGTGACCTCGCGACCGGCGACGTGCGCGCGGCGTCGGTCGAGGTCGAGCTGGATCCCCCCGGCGTCGAGGTAGCGCTGGTCCGTCCGCGCGACCCTCTCGGCCGCCAGGTGACGTCGCGTCCGGGCCAGCAGCTCGACGAGGGAGAACGGCTTGGAGACGACGTCGACCGCGCCGCGTTCGAGCGCCTGCACGCGGGTGGCGATGTCGGTGACGCCGGACAGGACGATCACGGGGGTGTCGTCCTTCCGTTGCCGCAACGAGGACAGCACCGTCAGCCCGTTGCAGCGCGGCATCACGAGGTCGAGAAGGACGAGGTCGATGTCCTCGGCGGCGAGTCGGTCCAGTGCGCTGAGCCCGTCGCTCGCCGCGACGACGCTGTGCCCCTCGGAGGAGAGCGATCGACCGATGAGCGTGCGGATGCGCTCCTCGTCGTCGACGACCAGAACGGTGCTCATCGGGCTTCCTTAGGGTTGGCTTCCCTGCGCACAACATAGGGCTGTGACCCGGGTTTGACACGTCTGAGAGCCGATCAATTCGGTCATTTCACCCGTTCGGGCGCACCGGGTGGCACTGACCTGCGCGGACATCGCCGAACATGACGGCCGGATGACGGTCGCGTGGCCCCGGATGACCGCGGTCTGGCGGTGGTCGATCATCGCGATGATCCGGCCGTGACGCTTGTCTGAGACTTTCCATCGGAATCGCTCAGCCCGGCACCGCCGGAGCCACAGTGAGCGCCGGACCTCCGTTCCGCACGGAGGGCGTCGCCTCGTGGTGAATGGAGCGCATCGTGAACTCTCAGTCGGCCCGGAAGCGTTCGATCGGATCCGTGCTCGCCCTCGGCGTCGTCGTCGCGCTGCTCCCGCTGGCGCAGGTCGCCACGACTGCTCCGGCACAGGCGGCCGTCGCGGCGGCAGTCCCCACCGGCCCGGGCAGCATCACGCTGCAGGTGCACAGCGCCCGCTCGGTCAACACCGGGC
>DATKTF010000536.1:0-16613 GCA_035531255.1 Cellulomonadaceae bacterium | reverse complement strand
CTCGCTCTCGCCGGACGTCCTGGGCGACGTCCGCACCCGGGACGGCGGGCCTCCTGGGGCCGGCATCCTGCACCTCGGGCTCGGCAGCTTCCATCGCGCGCATCAGGCGCTCTACACGGACACCGCGCTGGACGTGGCGGGGGGCGACTGGGGCATCGTGGGCGTCTCGTCCCGCTCCTCACGCGTCGTCGATGCGATGCGCGCGCAGTCCCTGCTGTACACGGTCATCGAGATCTCGCCGGAAGGCTCGAGCTTTCGAGTACCCCGGGCACACTCGGACGTGTTCGTCGGGGCTCACGCGAGGGAGCGCGTGCGTTCCGAGATCGCCTCCGCGCGGACGCGCATCATCTCGCTGACGGTGACCGAGAACGGATACACATACCGTCCCTCCACCGGCCGGCTCGACCTGGGTGATCCCGGCGTGCAGCACGATCTCGCGAACCCGGACGCGCCGCGCACCGTCATCGGACAGCTCGCGCGGGGCCTCCAGCTGCGAGCGAGCACCCACGCCGAACCGGTGACGGTCTTGAGCTGCGACAACCTCGCCGAGAACGGCAGGCACACCGAGCTGCTGGTCCGCGAGTTCGCCGCTGCACTTCCCGCGTCCGAGGAACGCGATCTCTCCCACTTCTTGGACTCGCACGTGACGTTCCCGTCGTCGATGGTCGACCGCATCGTTCCTGCGACCACCGATCACTACCGCGAGCTGGTCACCGAGTCGCTGGGCTACGTTGATGCCGTGCCGGTACCCACGGAGCCGTTCACGATGTGGGTCATGGAGGATCGCTTCGCTGCCGGTCGCCCGCAGTGGGAATCGGCCGGCGCCATCTTCTCCGACGAGGTCGCAGGTTACGAACAGGTCAAGATGCGCCTGCTGAACGGAACCCACTCCCTGATCGCCTATCTCGGCGCCCTCGCGGGCTGCCGGACGATCCCGGACGCCGTCGCACAGGACTTCATCGAGGACGCGGCTCGCACCGTGCTCAGAGCGGAGTACCTCCCGAGCGTGACGGTGCCGCGCGGCATCGACGTGCACGAGTACGAGGCCCAGCTGTTCGTCCGTTGGTCGAACTCGGCCCTCGGACATCGGACCAGCCAGGTCGGCACCGACGGATCGGTCAAGCTCCGCCAGCGCATTCCCGAGCCGGCGATCGACCTGCTCAACCAGGGCCGCATGCCGCACCATCTCGCCCTGACGATCGCCGCATATCTCACCTGTGTCGCACCGCTCGGTGGATTCGACCCCGGTCCCGACGCCGCTCTCATGCAGGACGCGGCACGTCCGCTGCTGGCGTCGCTGGCAGACCGAAGCTCGACAGGTCGACAGCTCGCCGAGCGGGCACTCGTCGAGCACCACCTGCTCGGAGAGGCGCTGGCACAGTGCGACGGCTTCATCGATCGGGTCGGCGAGCTCGTGGACATCCTTCACTCGGACGGGCCGCGTGCCGCATCCCGTGATGCGGCACAGCACGACGTCACCCTGCAGGGCCTCGAGAATGGCGGCACACCGTGATCGACCCAGCACCTGCCACGTCCCGCACCGCAACCGCTGCGGTGCTGCACGGCGCGGCCGACATCCGCGTCGAAGCGGTCGCGCTGCCCGAGCTGGGCGAGCAGGACCTCCTCGTCGAGATGCGCTCCGGCGGTATCTGCGGGTCGGACATGCACTACTACGCCGACGGCCGCAACGGCTCGAACATCCTCACCCGTCCTACCGTGCTCGGCCACGAGGGTGCCGGCGTCGTCGTGGCTGCCGGCGGTCGCTCCACGGTCGCCCCCGGCACACCGGTCGTCATCGAACCGGCCGTTCCCTGTGGCGCGTGCCGCAGCTGCCGCAGCGGCCGGTACAACATCTGCACGTCCAGCTACTGCTTCGGCTCCCCCCCGACCAACGGCCTCTTCGCCACGCGGGTCGTGGTCCCAGATTCGACGGTGCATCCGCTTCCCGACTCGATCCCCCCGGAGATCGGCGCGCTCATCGAACCCCTCGCGGTGGCGGTCTGGGCGGTGGAACGCGCCCAGGTGCGGGCGGGAGACCGGCTTCTCATCACCGGTGCAGGGCCGATAGGGCTGCTGGTCGCCCAAGTCGCCATGGACCGTGGCGCGGCCGACATCGTCGTGACCGACGTGAACGACGACCGGCTCGCGGCCGCCGCCCGGCTCGGGGTGACCCGGGTCATCAACATCGCGAGGGACGACCTGGACCTCACGGGGCTGGACCGACTCATCGAGTGCTCCGGAAGCCCGGCGGCGTTGATCTCGGGGCTCATGACGCTCGGCCCAGCAGCGCGGGCGACGGTCGTCGGCCAAGCGGCACCCGCGCTCGACGGCATCCCCCTCGCGTTCCTGCAACGGTGGGAGATCGATCTGGTCACCGCGTTCAGGTACGCGAACGCGTTCCCCACCGCGATCGCACTGGTCGACGAGCACAAGGTCACTCTGGAGAACATGGTGACCGCACGCTACGCGCTCACGGACATCGCGCAGGCACTGGTCGCCCCGACGACCGACCCGTCCAACCTGAAGGTGCTCGTGCACTTCTGATTCCGACGAACGACACCCCGCCGACGCAGGTGCACCGGGCGCCCACGATCTGGACGTCGTCGAGTCGGACGTGGACGGTGTCGCGACGTGACTGCCCGACAGGCCCTTCGCACGTGCCGGCACCAGGCCGGACAGCTCCACCACCTGGCGAGGGACACCTCGGAGCACCCCAGGGGGTTCACAGTCCCGGTTCTGACGATCGACCGCAGATCCGCGAGGCCCCTACCGCACGCCCGAGCGCAGCACCTGTCCGAGGCGCTCGCGGCGCGTCAGTGCGGATTCCGCCGCGACGATCGCCACCACGACCAGCACCAAGGCGACCACGGGAAGCAGTACCCACGGCGCGACGGCGAGAGCCGGGTCCACGTGCTGACCGGTCGCGAGCCGCAGCCCGAGGGGTCCGGCGACGAGTCCCGCGAGCAGCACCCCGAGACCTATCCCGGAGGCGCCCGCCGCGAGCACCGGCGGCAGCAGCTCGCCGAGGGCGATCCTGGTGACCTGGCCGCGCCCGAGCCCGATGGTCCGCAACGTCGCCAGCATCGCACCGCGCTCGGGGGTGCTCGCCGACGCGCCGAGGACGACCATGAGGACCGCGAGCAGCACGAGGACGGCCGTCGTCGCGGCCACCAGGTGATCGAGCCCCGAGACGAGTGGCGCCTCGCGTTGCCGCGCGAGCCAATCGGACCGGTCCACGACGTCCGCCTGCGCGAGCTGCGGGACCGCGGCGACCGCGGCGCGGGCACCAGGTCCGACGACCCAGACCGTGTTGGCGGTGCTGGGCGCCACCGCGACGCCGACGGCGCTCGAGAGCGAGCTCGCATCGACCACGACGAGGTCCGCGGCGTCCGACCCGACGACCGGTGCGTCGCCCGCCGGATGCACCGCGACCCACGTCCCCCGCCACAGGACGGACAGACTGGTGTCACCTCCGGCGCGCAGGTCGGCGCCGAGGAGCACGCCCGGGTCGCCGCCGGACGTCGCCACGAGCTGCCCGTGCCGGCCGAGGGGCACCGGCACGGCGGCGAGCAGCCGCGTGAGATCGGCGGCGTCCACGACCATGAGCCGGACCTGATGACCTCCGGTCGAGGAGCGGATCGGGACGTCCGCCACGGTTCCGGACACCGCCGTCGTGACGCCGGGCTGCGCGGCGACCTGGGCGGCGAGGTCGGCGGCAGCTCCGTCGGTGCCCACGGTCGCGACCAGGTCGGCGCCGACGGCGCTCCACGAGCCCGCCACCTGACCGCGGTCGACCGTCGTCCCGAGCGCCGAGCCGAACGTGACGAGCCCGGTGGCCAGGGTCAGGGCGAGGATCGGCAGGACGCGACCGGCCGTCACCCGCACGCGCGCCGCAGCGAGGACCGGGACGGCACCGGGCACGCGCGCGGCGAGTGCGCCCGCCCCACGCAGCACGAGCGGCAGCGCGCGGGCGAGCACGAGCGCCCCGGCCAGGACGCCGAGCGAGGGGGCGGCGGCGAGCAGGAGGTCACCACCCTGGCCCGATGCCGACGGCACGACGCCGCGCGCCCGGAGCGCCACGATCGCACCGACGGCCGCGAGAGTCACCGCTCCCTCGACCGCGATCCGCTGCAGGTGGCGATCGCGGAGCGCGAGCCGTCGGTCACCGCGCCCGGCCGGTACCCGTCGCGCGCCGGACCCACGGGCGGCGGCCCGGACCCCGTAGGCAGGCGGGGCGACGAGAGCGAGGAGGACCACGGGGAGCACCCACCGCCAGGCGATCGGTCCGGGGACGATCACCGCGGCGGCCGTCAGCCCGACCGCGCAGCCGAGCACCACCGTGGCGAGCGCCTCCGCCCCGAGCTCGACGGCGAGCCCGGCGAGACCTGCCCCTCGGGCGCGGTACTGCGCGAGCTGGACGGCTCGCCGTCGGGAGAGGAGCTGCCCGACGAGGAGCAGCGTCGACCCGGCCGCGGCGACCACGCCCGCAAGGAGGACGGCGGCCTGTGCCTGCCCCGCGCGGATGCGGGACTCCGCCGCCACGAGGACGGTGTCGAGCGAGCTCGTCACCGACGGCAGCTCACGCGGCGTGCCGAGCACCTCCGGCCGCACCTTGACCCCGGCGATCGCCGTGACCAGGCGATCGATGTCCTGCGCGTGCATCACCAGGGGGTCCACGTCGAACGTGTAGGTGCGCGTGGCGTACCCCACCGGCAGGTCGGCGACCATCGCCGGTAGGAAGGCGGCCGAGACGAGCGCCGTGACGGCGGTATCGGTCGTGACGTGCGCCCCGACCGAGACCGGCTCCACCACGCCGGGGGCGTGCGACCAGATCGCGTCCTGCGCATCCGCCGGGACGAACACCCCGCTGACCGTCACGTCGATCGGCATCGACAGCATGTCGACGACGGGCAACCGGTCACCCGCGCGCACCCCGAGGCGCGCAGCGGTGTCGCGTGACAGGGCGACCTGCAGCGACCAGGTCTCCCGCCCGTCCCGCGTCCCCGTCACGGCCACCGGGGCCGCCGTGGGTGGTCCACCGTCGATCCACCGGACCCGAGGCTCCCCGCCCCTCGCGACGTACGCGAAGGTCATGGTGACCGCACCGAGGTCGCTCCGCGACAGCGTGACCGGCAACGGTGCGGTGGTCACCGTGGCGACCGGGTCCGTGAGCGCTGCCGTCAGCTCGGTCGGCAGGGCGGCGACGAGCGCCGTCCCACGATCCGCCACCTGGGTCGCGAGGTCCGACTCGAGCGTGCGCGGCTGGTAGGCGTCCTCGACGAACGGCACGGTCACGGTCAGCTCGGTGCGCGGCCCGGCGGTGGCGAGTGCGTCGCGCAGCGCCGAGTCCGCGGTGCGGTCGACGAGGCGGGGCGCGGCGCTCGCCAGGAGGCTGGTGAGGGCGATCACGCCGACCGCGACGGTCAGCGGCCAGCGGTCGGCGCGCGCGCGCCCGCGCATGCCCGGAAGGTCGGCGCGCGGTCGGCGCGCAGGGGCGCGCCGCTCCCGCCCGTGCGCGCCCATCACGACGTCCCGTCGAGTCGCAGGTGAGCGGCCCCCGCGCGGCGCACCAGCACCTGGGCGACAGGGACGACGGCAGCGGTGAGCAGCAGGAGCAGTCCCGCGACCAGGAGCGACTCGACCATCCAGGGCACGACCGGGACCGGCGCCGGGACGGGAACCTGCCCGGTCTCCGACACCGCGAGGTACGGACCCACCACGACCGCCACCACTCCCCCAGCAACGGCGCCCGCGCCCACGACGAGCAGGTTCACCGCCACCTGCTGGACCACGAGCGACGCCACGACCGCGCGCCGTGCGATCCCGATCCCGAGGAGCCGCGCGACCTCCACCGACCTCACCTCGAGCGACGCGACGGTGTGCAGCACCGTTCCCGCCACGGCGAGAACGACCGCCGCGACGACGAGCAGGCCGAGGGCCACCCGCACCCCGACCCGGAGCGGACCGCTGCTGAGCTGATCTGTGGTCGTCGCGGCGCTGGCGGGCTCCCCCAGCCCGAGGGCACGCACGCGGTCCTCGGTGCCCGGGGTGACGTCCGTCGTCCCCAGCCACCAGGCATCCGTCAGGGTCTCCGGCTCGAGCTGACCGAGGACTGCCCGTGACAGGAGGTCCTCGTCGGCCAGGATGGCGGGGTGCCCCACGGCGGACGGCACGTAGGGCGCGGTGGCGACCACCCGAGCCCGCACGGTGGCCGATCCGATCGTCAGCTCGAGCTCCTTTCCGGGCCCGCTGCTCGTCCGTCGGGCCAGGTCCTCGGACACGACTACCGGCACCTCCGCCGGCGCGGTGAAGGGAGTGAGCATGAGCTCGCCGGGGCTGACGGATGCCAGGTAGGTCGCGAAGGTCGCCTCGGTCGTCACCGTCGTGACCCCACCCTCGACCGTGGCCGTCGCGTTCGCTCCGGTCACCGACGGGATGGACGTGATCGGGAGGGAGACGGCCCAGTCCGCGCCGCTCGACGATGCCTGCCGGCTCCCACCACGGATCTCGGTGGTCACCGTGAGCGGGGTCGACAGGACACGGCTGGCGGGGTCCGCTGCTTCGTCGGAGGCGACCCGCAGGCCCACGCCGACCACCGTCAGCTCGCCCGCGACGGGTCGTGGTGACGGCGGGAACGGCAGGGCGACCAGGTGCGGCTGTCCGTCAAGGCTCACGCTCGTACCGACCAGCGGAGACCTGTTGCCCCAGAGGTCCTGGACGACCACGGTCGGCACGACGCGCAGCGGTCGCCCGCCACCCGACCCCGTCCCGGTGATCGTGAGCTGCACGCCGGTGGCGTCCGAGGCGATCGGCACAGACGGGACCGGGGTCGTCGGAGCCAGGCCCGCGGTCAGCCCCGCCCAGGTCTCGTCGGCGGGAAGCCGGCCGCGCAGCAGCGTCGAGGACCGCGTGGTGTCGACGCCGACCAACCAGGTGCCTCCGGTGCCGCCCGTGGTCGAGCTGTCGGACCATGCCCCGACCCCGATCGTGCGGTGGGTCACCGGTGCCGGGGTCCCGCCCGTCGCCCCCGCGAGCACGGTCCCCTGCGCAACGGTCGGCAGCGGCGACAGGTCCACCGACAGGGCGGTGCCGATCCGCGCGTCGGCCTGGTCGGACTGCGAGCTCGACCAGGTGCGGTCGAACGACACCCCGAACGTCGCGGCCGCCGTCCCGAGCACGAGCAGGAGGCCGACGACGATCGACTGCGGTCGGCGGGCGACCTCCCACGCGGCGAGCGGCACGACGAGACGCCGCGATCGCCGGGCGTAGCCCTCGGCCGCACGGGCCACCCACGGCACCACCCGCAGGGCGACGACGGCCACGGCGACGAGGCACAGCACCGGCGCCGCGACGAGCACGGCGTCGACGCCCGCACCCTGGCTTGACGCGTGGTCGCGGAGCTGGAGGTAGCTGACGGTCGCGAGGCCGAGCAGCACAAGATCTCCGCCCGATCGTGCCATGGCCCCACGGAGGCGCGACCGTGATCGCGCCGGCTGGTCGGTGCTGCGGATCGCCGGGACGACCAGGACCGATGCGAGGACGAGCGACCCGGCGAGCACGCTCTCCACGAGGGCAGTCGTCACCGTCGCGTGGCCGGTGATCCCGGCATGCACGAGCAGCGGCAACGTCGACACGCGCCGGTACAGCGCCACCGAGAGCGGTATCGCGAGACCGGTCGACACGAGCGCGAGCACGAGGCTCTCCCCTGTCGCCGCCGCGACCCGCTGGAGCCGTCCGGCGCCACGGGCGACGAGCAGCTCCCTCTCGACGCGCCGGCGTCCCGAGACGATCTGCCCTGCGAGCCCCAGCGTCGCCCCGACGAGCACGGTGCCCATGAGAGCGAGCACGAGGACTCCCGAGCGGGTCACGCGCTGCTGGGACCCTGCGGTGTCGAGGGTGCGCGTCAGCTCCGACGTCACGCTCGACGTACGGACCCGGTCACCGGCCGCCGCAGCGAGCTCCCGGCTCGCCGAAGCGAGCGAGACCCGGACCGCGTCGAGCGCGGCGGGCGTCGCGCCCCCGAGGTCGGGCCGGGCGACGAGGCTGACGTGAGCGAGCCCTGCGGGTCCCGCGAGGATCGCGGCGGGGTCCACGACGAACGGCCCGTAGGTCGGCAGCGTCACCCACCCCGCCGATCCGGGCTTCTCCCACGACGGTGAGAACCCCGCACCGTCGAGCAGGTCGCGGCTCCACGTGTCGGCGTGAGCGACGGTCGGGGTGAAGACGCCGACCACGACGACGCCCACCGCCGACGTCGCCGGCCCCCCGTGCGTGCCGGCGGAAGCGCTCAGCTCGACCCGGTCACCCGGCCGGAGCCCGAGCTGCTGCGCGGTGAGCTCCGGCACCGCGGTCTCCCAGGACCCGTCTCCCAGTCCCGCGCGCGGCCATCGCCCTGCCGTGAGATGCGCGTGATCGGCGAGGTCGGTGGCGCTCTCCAGGTAGCCCTGCCGGGCCGGCTCGGCAGCGGTCCCTGGGACGGACACCATCGCGGACCGCAGCCAGGTCGACGTCGTCGACCCGAGCGGCGCGAGCGTGGCGTCGACCACGCGGTTCGCGTCGGCGACCAGCGAGGCGGGGTCCCCGCCGACCACGTCCAGCGACGCGCTGACGTCGACCGCGCTGGGCTCGGCATCCCGCAGCCCCGCCGCGAGGGCGTCATCCTGGGCGGTCGTGAGCAGCAGGGCGCACGTGCCCAGGAGCGTCGTGCCCGCGACCAGGACGACCAGCACCGCGATCAGCACCGCGACCTGCGTGCGGGCACGGCGGACCACGAACCACCAGGCCGCGCTCACTCCCGGTCACCGCGAGGCGTCATCAGGTGTCCAGGAGCCGGCCGTCGACGATCCGGATCGCCCGGTCGGCGAGCCCGATCATGACCGGGTCGTGGGTCGAGACGATCGCGGTCATCCCCTCGGCCTCCACGACGGCCCGGATCAGCGCCATGACGGCCAGGCCGGTCTCCGAGTCGAGCTGCCCGGTCGGCTCGTCGGCGATCAGGAGTCGCGGCGAGCCGGCGAGCGCCCGGGCGATCGCGACCCGTTGCTGCTGTCCGCCGGACAGCTCGTCGGGGCGATGGTCCGCATGGGTGCCGAGACCCACGAGGTCGAGCAGCAACCGGACACGCCGCTCGCGGTCGGCCACCGGGAGGGATCGCAGCCGCAACGGGATGCCGACGTTCTCGGCCGCCGACAGGATCGGGACCAGGCCGAACGTCTGGAAGATGAACGCGACCGTGTCGCGACGCAGCCTCACGAGTCCCGCGTCGTCCAAGGACGTCACCTCGGTGCCGCCGACCCGGACCGTGCCCGCGTCGGCGCGGTCCAGACCTCCGACGACGTTCAGCAGCGTCGTCTTGCCGGAGCCCGAGCGCCCGACGAGCGCGACCATCTCGCCCGGGGCGACGTCGAACGAGACGCCGCGCAACGCGTGCACCGCAGCTCGCCCCGTGCCGTAGGTGCGGTCGACGTCGCGGACCGAGACCATCGGCGGCTCCACCTCGACCGACGCGCTCACGATCGCCCCGACCCGTCGGGCCGGACGCTGACGTGGTCGGCCTCCAGCGCGAGCCGGACGCGCCGCGTGAGGGCGAGCGCCTCGCGGAACTCGCGCGGGACCTGGACGCGACCCGCGCGGTCCATGACGGCGAACTCCTCCGCGATCACCTCCGCACCGTCACCATCGCCGTCGCCGACCGCGTTGCCGGTGCCCGGGGCCGCACGCCGCAGCACCTCCGTGCTCGTCCGGCCGTCGCGGATCGCGACGGTGCGCTCGACCTGACCGCTCACCGTGGGGTCGTGCGTGACGACGACCACCGTCACCCCCAGGTCCCGGTTCGCGGCACGGAGCGCGTCGAACACCTCGTGCGACGTCGCCGTGTCGAGCTCGCCGGTCGGCTCGTCGGCAAGGATCACCCGCGGGTTGTTGGCGAGCGCGACGGCGATGGCGACCCGCTGCTGCTCACCGCCCGACATCTCGCGCGGCCGGCGTTCGGCGCAGTGCCCGACGCCCATCAGCTCGAGCACGTCGGTGCGCCGCGCCCGCCGTTCCTTGCGGCCCGCTCCGGCGAAGGTCAACGGGAGCTCGACGTTGTGCGCGGCCGAGAGGTACGGCACGAGGTTCCTCGCGGTCTGCTGCCAGACGAACCCCACCATGCTGCGGCGGTACTGGACACGCTCGCGTTCGGACATCGCCATCAGGTCCCAGGGCCCCACCCGGACCCGGCCCGCCGTCGGTGCGTCGACGCCCGAGAGCACGGCCAGGAGCGTGGACTTCCCCGAGCCGGACGCTCCGACGACCGCGATCATCTCCCCGGCGTCGACCAGCAGGTCGAGCCCCTGCAGTGCCTGCACCTCGATCGTCCCGGTCTGGTAGATCCGCACCAGGTTGTCGCACACGATCAGCGCGTCTCGCCCGAACTCGACCGCATGCCTGGACCTCGCACCGAGGTGCTCGAGAGTGGTGTCGGACATGCACACGCCTTCGTGGAGGACCGGACGAACGGGCCGGTCGGTGACCCGCCGACGGGCGCCGACGCCGACGCCGTGGCGGTCTCGTCGAGCATACGCAGACGCGTCCGCCGACGTGCTCGTTCGACGGTTCGCGCGGCGGGGTGCTCGTCGGCTCGGCCTCACGCCCCTCTTGACGACCCTGGCTCACGATCGTAGTTTTGGCTAATGCCATTAGCCACAGGGGTCGACCCGACCGACTACCTGAGCGTGAACCGCGGCGCTCGTGCCCACGAGCACGCCGACCGAAGGGCCGTCATGGAGTCTCTGCGCTACCTCAGCCTGCTGATCGCCTTCGTCCTGGAGCTGGCCGTGCTCACCGCCACCGGCTATGCCGGCTTCGCCCTCGTGCACCCGATCGGCCTGCGCGTGCTCGTGGGACTGGGGGTTCCCGTCCTCATGGCCGTCGCGTGGGGGCTGTTCGCCGCACCGAAGGCCTCGATGCCTCTCCACGGAGCCGCGAGCGTGACGTTCCAGGTCGCCTGGTTCGGCGCGGGCGCGCTTGCTCTCGCACTCGCCGGCCGTACCGCCCCGGCGATCGCGATCGCCGTCGTGTACCTGCTGAACTCGGCCGCCCTGCGGCTCCTCGAGCGCTGACGGCAGCTCGCGTCGGCAGCCGGGGACAGCATCGCGGCGCCGCCGCCCGCGTGCACCCGGTGACGATCCGACCGTCCGGGGTTGTCGATCTGCGGCCGGCCCGTCCGACCTTGTCAGCGGGAGGGTCGACCGGATCCTCGCGACGAGATGACAGAGGAGTGCACGATGGCGACGTTCGTGCTGATCTGGCGGTCGACCGACGAGGCCAACGCGACGATGGCGACCGCCGACTTCACCGGAGAGACGCCGGTCGTCACCGACGGGCCCTACGGCGGGACGAAGGAGCTGTTCCACGGCTTCTACATCCTTGACGTCGCGTCGAAGGAGGAGTCCGTGGAGTGGGCGAAGCGCGTGCCCAGCCAGGACGGCACGAAGGTCGAGATCCGCCGCGTCCCGTCGATCGACGAGTTCCCCCAGGGACAACGAGTGGGTCCGCAAGGAACGCGCGTGGCGCGAGTCCACCGGACAGCTGTGAGCGTCGGCGAGCGAGACGACGCGTGCCGTCGAGGCGGTGTGGTGGATGGAGTCGTCCCGCATCGTCGGCATCCTCGCGCGCCACACCGGCGACGTCGCCGTTGCCGAGGACCTCGCGCAGGAGTCGCTGGCCGACGCACTGGTGAGCTGGGAGACGGCAGGGATACCGAACAACCCGGAGGGCTGGCTTCTCACTGTCGGCCGCCGGCGTGCGATCGATGCGTTCCGGCACCGGGCGGCCGGCGACGCTCGGTACGCGCAGCTCGCCCGGCAGCTCGACGATGCGGCCCCGGGCCCGGCGGAGCGCACCTCGCGCCTCGCGTCGGTGCTGAACGTCAGCGACCTCACCTTCACGGAACGGTCGTCGGCGTCCAGCGGCGACGCGTGGATCCGGAGAGAGCTGGCCGATGAGGCTCGCCGACCCACCCGGGTGCTCGTCCGGTTGGAACCAGAGCCGGAGGCCTTCGGTCTCCTCGCCCTGATGGAGCCGACGGCGGCACGCTTCCCCGCGCGCGTGGACGGCTCGGGTCGTCCGGCCTGCAGGCGTCGATCGCCGAGTGCCGTGCGGTCGCAGCCTCCGTGGGCGACACCGACCGGGGCGGCCCGTCGAGCTGTACCAGGCGTCGGCTCGCACCGTCACCGATCATCACGCTGAACGGGGCCGTGGCAGCGACCACGGCCTCGGGTCCGGCCGCCGGGCTCTGCGACGACGCAGCCGAACGCGCCGTCCTGATGACCTGGCTGGCCAGGAGCACGGAATTCTCGTTGCGCACGGCGAGGCCGTCGCGTCAGCGTCGCGGCGATCGCCACGCGTCGGTAGGAGGTGACACCCATGAACGCAGTACCCGCACTGGGTGCTCCCCCGCGGTCGACGATCGCGCGACTGAGCTAGTCGCCACCGGGAGCGCCCGCCAGGCATCTCGCGAGCGGCAGCTCCCATGAACACCACACCGTCGTCAGCTCAGCACGTCACCTCGACAACGGCCCCCGACCCGACGAGAACCGACCACGACCAGCCGACGGTCGACGCCACGCAGCGGATACCCGCCGCAGGTGCACGAGCGCTGGTGCTCGGCGACGTCCGGCTTCGGGGCGTTCGGCGCGCACGCCACCGTGTTCTTCGTCAACACCCACCCGAGCTGGCGCCGGCGCGGCATCGGCCGGGCGATGACTGCCACGGCGCTGCGGTCGGCGAGTCTCGCAGGAGCCTCGCAGGCCAGTCTGGACGCGGCCGATGCCGCGGTCTGCAGCCGGCTCGGCTTCGAGGTCGTCGCTCGCGCGACACAGCTCTTCCGTGCCGGCTGACCTCCGGACACGTCCCCACTCGAGCCGCGACGCGCGCGCAGCTCACGACCGGCACCGATCTGGTCGCTCGCGGCGACCGATTCCCGTGCAGTCACGAGCAACGTGCTGTCGACGGGCAGGTGCTGGCGACGGCTGCCGCGGGCCCGTCTCCGTGGATCCCGGGAGGGGTGACGACGGAGCGGCCACCCGCCGCCGGCGCGAACCTCTGAAGGACGCGTCAGCCCGATCCGCGCGGAGTGGCCGGTCACTGCTTGTCGTGGATCGTGACCGCGTACCCGTCGAGGTCGAGGAAGGTGAAGGTCAGCCCGAACGGCCCCGGGGCAGGTGCCTGGACGATCGGCACCGCGTTCGCCACCAGGGCGTCGTGGAGCTGTCGGGCGTCGTCGGCGTGCAGCCACAGCGCGACGCCGAGTCCGGGCCGCTCGACGCTGTCGAGGTCGACACCGGGCAGCGGCTCGCGGACCGCGAAGGCGATCGGGCTCGTGGCGAACACCACCGCGCCCGGCGGGGCGGCGGGCGTGCGGGTGAGGCCGAGCTGGTCTTCGTAGAACGCTGCCGCCTTCTGGACGTCGCGTACCTGCAGGGCGATGAAATCGGGTCCGGTCACAGCCATGGTGGTGAGTCCCTTCCTCGGAGTCAGCATGTCAGTATGCTGACACCTCGACCGTATGTCAGAATGCTGACATGAGTCAAGCGTCGGACGATCTGGGGCAGGTCATCGGCTACGTGCTGAAGCACACCCAGGCCACGTTGCGCGCCCGGATGGACGAGGTGCTCCGGCCGCTCGGGCTGACCGCCCCCCAGTACGCGTGCCTGGAGCTGTTGTCCCGAACCTCGGGGATCTCGAACTCCGATCTGGCCCGGGGCGCGTTCGTCACCCGCCAGACGATGAACACCCTCCTCCGCGGACTGCAGGATCGCGGTCTCGTCGAGCGCGCCGACCAGGCCCCGTCCGGTCGCGCCCGCCCCGCGACACTCTCCGCCGAAGGAGCCCGTCTGCTCGCCGACGCCTCGCAGCAGGTGAACGCCATCGACGCGCAGATGGTCGCCGGACTCACCGCGCACCAGCGCAGCGACCTGCGCCGGTACCTCGCGGCGTGCATCGCGGCGCTGGAGGGCGGGCCTGGCGGCGGCGCGACCGTCTCATAGCATGTGCCGGTGGCACGCATCGAGGCGGATGACCTCCGCAAGGTCTTTCGGGGGCCGGACAAGCGACCGGGGCTGGCGGGGTCCCTGCGGCATCTCGTCGAGCGCAGGTACACCGAGAAGGTCGCGGTCGACAGCATCAGCCTGCGCGTCGAGGCCGGTGAGGCGGTCGCGTACGTCGGGCCCAACGGGGCCGGCAAGTCGACCACGATCAAGCTGCTGACCGGCATCCTGGTCCCCACGTCGGGTGAGGTGCGGGTCAACGGCATCGTGCCGCACCGCAACCGGGTCGAGAACGCGCGCGGGATCGGCGTCGTCTTCGGTCAGCGGACCAGCCTGTGGTGGGACCTGGCCGTCCGGGACTCGCTCGAGCTGTTGCGCGACATGCACGGGCTGGGCGCGGCGGAGTACCGGGCGAACCTCGATCGCCTCGTCGAGATGCTGGGCATCGGGGACTTCCTCTCCTCGACCGCACGCCGGCTGTCGTTGGGCCAGCGGATGCGCGCCGACCTGGCCGCAGCGCTGCTGCACAACCCACCCATCGTGTACCTCGACGAACCGACGATCGGGCTCGACATCGAGGTGAAGGACCGTCTGCGCGCGTTCCTCCGGCAGATCGTCGCCGAGGGCACCACGCTCGTCCTGACGACGCACGACCTCGGCGAGATCGAGGACGTGTGCTCGCGACTCGTCATCATCGACCAGGGACGCATCGTCCACGACGGCGGCCTGCGCGAGGTGATCGAGACCTACGCCCGGGAGAGGGTGATGCACGTCGACCTGGCGGCTCGGCCGGCTTCCCTCGCGGGGATCGTGACGCGGCTCGCCGGCGCGACCGTCGTCGAGGAGCGCGACGGTCTCGGCGTGGCGGTGACGTTCGACCCCCTCGCCCACACGGCGGGCGACGTGCTGACGGCGATCCAGTCCGAGCTGCAGGTGGTCGATCTCCGCATCAAGGAGCCGGCGATCGAGGACGTCGTGCGCCGGGTGTACGCCGGCCAGCTCATCGCGGGTCCCGACGACGGCCCCCTGCGATGACTGCCGCCGTCGCTCGGCAACCGGCGCCTCTTCGGCGGGCCTCTGCCATTCGGCGGAACGTGCGCGCCTACCGCGCGATGGGCAGGGCCGCGTTCCGCAGCCTCGTCGCGTACCAGACGAGCTTCCTGTTCGGGCTGCTGGCCACGACGTTGGCCGCCGTGGCGATGCTCTACCTGTGGCGCTCGGTCCTCGCAGCGGGCAGCGTCAACGGATTCGACTGGCCGGCGATGAAGGCGTACCTCCTCGTGGCCTTCGTCGCCGGGTCGCTGGTCTCGAGCTACGTCGACTACCGCATGGCGGGGCGGATACAGCAGGGCGAGGTCGCGATGGACCTCGTGCGGCCCGTGGACTACCAGCGGTCGCGGTTCGCCGAGGCACTCGGCTTCGGCGGCTACGAGCTGGGCACCGGTCTGGTGGTGGCCGCCGCCGCGGCAGCCGTGTTCGGTGGCGTCCCGGCACCCGCCCACCAGAGCCTCGGGGCGTTCGCGGTGTCCGCCGTCCTGGTGCTGCCGCTGCGGTTCGGCATCGTCTACATCTCCGCCCTCGTCGTGTTCTGGACCCGCAACTACATCGGTGTGCAGTCGGCACGGATCGCGCTGATCACGCTGTTCTCCGGGGGGCTTGTCCCACTCGCGTTCTTCCCCGGGTGGCTGCAGGGGCTCGCCTCGGCGCTCCCGTTCGCAGGGATGGCGTCGACGCCGGCACTGCTCTACATCGGCAGGTTGGCCGGCCCCGACGCGTGGCGCGCCGTGGGGGTCCAGGCGGCCTGGACGGTGGGCCTGTGGTGGCTCGGGCGCGCGATGTGGCGCGGCGCCAGCCGACAGCTGACCGTGCACGGAGGCTGACATGCGACGCAACCTCTGGCTGTACCGCCGATGCCTCGGAGCCCAGCTCCGCGCCACGCTCGAGTACGAGGGCGACTTCTGGATCATGTCCGTCGCCGCCCTCCTCACCCAGGGCATGGGAATCGTCTTCCTGTGGGCGATCTTCCGGGCGATCCCGCAGATCAACGGCTGGCGGCTCTGGGACGTCGTCCTCATCTACTCGCTCGTCGCCGTCACCGAGGGCATCGCCGTGCTGCTGGCCCAGGGGGCATGGTCGATGGCGGTCACCGTGAACCTCGGCGGTCTCGACACGATCCTGGTGCGCCCCTACTCGCCGCTGCTGCAGGTGCTCAGCTCGCAGATCGGCATGAACGGCCTGGGGAACCTCGCCCTCGGTGGCTCGCTGCTCGTCGCCGCGCTCCTGCACGTCGGCGTCGCCTGGTCACCCGGGCGGATCGCCACCGCAGCGCTCGTGCTCGCCTTCGCCCCACTGGTGAAGATCGGGCTGAACATCCTGACCAACTGCTCCGCCTTCTGGCTGAAGACGCCGTGGTCCATGTTCCCGTTCGCCTTCCACACCCTCGGTGAGCTGGCGCGGTACCCCATCAGCATCTACGGCGTCGTGGTGCGCGTGATCCTGTCCGTCGTGCTCCCCTACGCCTTCATGAGCTACTTCCCGGCCACGGCGGTGCTGTCCCTCGGCAGCATGTCCTGGCTCGGTCTG
>DATKTF010000535.1:0-3151 GCA_035531255.1 Cellulomonadaceae bacterium | reverse complement strand
AAGACCGAGCCGTGCACGCGGAACGTCGGGTCGGCGTGCGTCGTGGGGCGCGTCGACTGGAAGCAGCCACCCTGGTCCACGGCGATGTCCACGAGCACCGACCCGGGCTTCATCCGCGCGACGAGGGTGTCCGGCACCAGGGTCGGCGCCTTGGCACCGGGCACGAGGACGGCGCCGATGACCAGGTCCGCCTCGAGGAGCGCCTGTTCGATCGCATACGCGCTCGATGCGATGGTGCGCACGCGTCCCCCGAACGCGGCGTCGAGCTCGCGCAGCCGCGGGATGCTGACGTCGAGCACCGTGACCTCCGCCCGCATGCCGACGGCGATCTCGATCGCATGGCGTCCGGCGACACCGCCGCCGAGGACCACCACCGTCGCCGGCGTGACACCGGGGACACCGCCGAGGAGCATTCCACGACCGCCCTCGTTCTTCATGAGGTGGTACGCGCCGACCTGGACCGCGAGCCGCCCGGCGACCTCGCTCATCGGCGCGAGGAGCGGAAGGGCACGGTCGGGCGTCTGCACGGTCTCGTAGGCGATCCCGGTGGTGCCGGCGGCGAGCAGCGCATCGGTGCACGCCTTGTCGGCCGCCAGGTGGAGGTAGGTGAACAGCACGAGATCCTTGCGGAGCAACGGGTACTCCGCGGCGATCGGCTCCTTGACCTTGCACAGCAGCTCGGCGCTGCCCCAGACCTCCTCGGCGCTCGCACCGATCGTGGCGCCGGCGGCGACGTACTCCTCGTCGGCGATGGATGAACCCTCGCCGGCGCCGCGCTGCACCATGACCGTGTGACCCGCGGCGACCAGCTGGTGCACGCCGGCAGGGGTGATGGCGACGCGGTACTCGTTGTTCTTGATCTCGGTCGGGATGCCGATCTTCATGGCGGGGCTCCTCGTGACGGACTCGCGCGGACCCTCACCGGCCGCGGTCGGTTCCAGTGTGATGTACCTGACGGCAGCAGTGTGAAGATCATTTGTTTCGATTCCATGAAGAGAGCCGAATATTCGGTATGATACGGCCATGGGCGCACATGATTCGGTCTCGAGCCGCGGCTCGTCGACCGCCTCGCAGGAAGTTCGGACCGCCTCCCTGGACGAGGTGGACCGACGGATCCTGCACCTCCTCCAGCAGGACGCGCGGATGCCCAACAACGCGCTCGCGGCCTCTGTCGGCATCGCACCCTCGACGTGCCTGGCGCGGGTCCGCACGCTGCGGACCGCAGGAGTGATCCGCGGGTTCCACGCCGAGGTCGACCCTGCAGCGCTGGGTCGCGGGCTGCAGGCGATGGTGGCGGTCCGCATGCAGTCGGGCGCCCGCAACCGGCTCAGTGCGTTCGCGCAGCGGCTCGCGGCCCGGCCCGAGGTGCTCGACCTGTACTTCGTCGCCGGCGCCGACGACTTCCTCGTCCACGTCGCCGTCGAGGACAGCGACGCCCTCCGCGAGTTCGTCCTCGAGCAGCTGAGCGCCTTCCCCGAGGTCGCCCTGACCGAGACGAGCCTGATCTTCGAGCACGTCCGGACATCCAGCGCGCGATCCCGCTGACGACCGGACGCGGTCGATCCGGACGGTCCTCGGCCCCCGGCGACCTGCCGCGTCAGGACGGCGGGCGGCCCTAACGCAACAGCGGCTCGCACCGTCGAGGTGCGAGCCGCCATCCGCCCGTGACCAGCATCTGTCGCGCCACCGTCCACCGCACCCGTTTGTCATGCTCACGCGCGGCTTGATCCGTCCCCGGCCTTGCTTGGGGACTGTCAGTGACGAGCCACCCGATCCGCGTCCGTCCACCCCTCACCAGGGGCGCGTCCTCCACGATCGAGCCGGTCCATTCGCGGCGGGATGCTGGCACCACCGCGCAGACCGAGAACTGCACATCCGCCGACCACCGGTGACGGTGGTGTCGACCTGAGAGGCCCGGGCGGATCGGTCGTACCGGTTCCCCGGCACGTCCTACAGTCTGGAGTCTACAGCACTGCAGGTCCACGGATTATTCCGGGATGGTCCGATCACGGTCGCGCGCACACGTCGGCCCTGGTCGACGGCACCGTCACCCGCAGTCGCCCACCATCACGGACCCACCACCACGGAGGAGAGCGCGCATGCCTGAGCGGACCATCGTCATCACCGGTGCCAGCGACGGGATCGGCGCAGCCGCGGCGCGCGCGCTCGCGGCGACCGGCGATCAGGTCGTCGTCGTCGGCCGATCGCCCCAGAAGACGGCAGCCGTCGCCGCCGAGATCGGCGCCGCGTTCTACGTCGCCGACTTCGCGCGTCTCGACGACGTGCGGGAGCTCGCCGCCGCGCTCCTCGCGCGGTACCCGCGCATCGACGTCCTCGCCAACAACGCCGGGGGGATCATGGGCGACCGCACCGAGACGGTCGACGGCCACGAGAAGACCTTCCAGGTCAACCACCTCGGACCGTTCCTGCTGACCACGTTGCTGATCGACAGGCTCGTCGCGAACCGCGCCCGCGTGATCACCACGTCGAGCGTCGCGAACCGGTACTTCGGTCATCTCGAGCTCGACGACCTCGAGGCGCGTGCGAGCTACAAGCCGAACAAGGCGTACGGGGACGCCAAGCTCGCGAACGTCCTCTTCACGCGCGAGCTGCACCGGCGGTACTCCCCTGCCGGCATCAGCGCGGCGGCGTTCCATCCGGGCGGGGTCGCCACCAACTTCGCGGTGGACTCGACCAGCCCGATGCGGATCGTCTACACGTCGGTCCTCAGGCATGTGCTGATCTCGCCGGAGAAGGGCGCCGACACCCTGGTGTGGCTCGCCACGACGGAACCAGGTACGCAGTGGGTCTCAGGCGAGTACTACGAGAAGCGCAGGATCGCGAAGGCTCATGCTCAGGCAGCCGACGCCGGGCTCGCGCGCGAGCTCTGGGAGCGCAGCGCCGCGATGGTCGACCTGGCCTGTTGACTGCCAGGTTGACTGCCCGGCCGACTGGCCGGCTGAGAGAGCGCGGCGAGCCGCGCCCGCCGCGCGGTCAGGTTCCGTCGGGTCGGTTGCGGCGGGCGACGGCGTCGATGGTGACGGCGACGAGCAGGACCAGTGCGGTCACGACGTACTTGGCGGCGGCGGAGAATCCGAGCAGTCCCATGCCGTTGTCGATCGCGGCGATGACGATCCCGCCCAGGACCCCG
>DATKTF010000534.1:0-2330 GCA_035531255.1 Cellulomonadaceae bacterium | reverse complement strand
CGACCGGGCGCCGCTGATCGCCGACGCCACTCTGAACTTCACCGAGTTCGGCTTCTACGGCCTGTCGATGTGGGGTGCCGCGGGCGCCCGGTCGCTGCAGTCGGTGCTCGCCAGGAAGTGCACGTTCTCCCGGTGGGTCGCTCTGTACCGCGCCGCCGACCTTCGCGACAAAGGCCTCGGCATCGTCCCGAGCGGCGCAGCGCCGCACTACGACGCGAGCGTCGGTGACGTGTACGGCCAAAGCTTCGGCAGTGTTCAGATCACAGCGTCCAGCGCCGGTGATCTCATCGACCGCTTCATCACCGCGACCTACACTGGGATGCAGAACGAGCACTTCACCCCACGACCGAGCTGAGGAGGCCAGGCCATGATCCAGATCGACATCGACGCCGACCTCATGCTGGTCGACGATGAGGACCGCTACATCGGGCACCTGCCCGCCGACCCGAGCCGTCTGCACGTCGGCGGTATCGCGATCGCCGGTCGCCCCGGCGGCTACACGTGGGCGCTCGTCGAGGAGATCACCGACACCGCGGTGTACTTCCGAGCCATCGAGGCGGACGAGGCGCGCAAGCACGGTCGACTCGAGCTCGCCGCGTCCTGACCGCTTCAGTCGGACCAGCCGCAGCCGCTCACCCCAGAATCACCCCGACGGCGCACCGGACGGCCCCTGAGGCACCTCGCGGCCCCACGTGAACAGGGAAAACGCCCCACACGGTACGTTCGGGACGAAGAGGTCGCAGGTTCAAATCCTGTCACCCCGACCGGTGGATGAGGGCTCGTCAGAGGGATCTGACGAGCCCTCGGTCGTTCCTGGAGGACGTCCGACGGCGGCCCGCGGGCGGTTCCCTGGGACCGTCCCGCCGTGCCAGCGGTCATGGTCGGCGCCACCGTGGCGCGGGTGCGGGGTCCCCGCGGCCGACCTGGGCGTCTCGTGCCCGACCGCGGGTTCGGGAGCCCTTCCGTCGCGAACCAGGGTCGAGCGCCGTCAGGCGGAGGCAGGCACCCCGGCGGCGATGACCTCGGCGATCTGCACCGCGTTCAGAGCTGCGCCCTTGCGCAGGTTGTCGTTGCTGATGAACAGCACCAGGCCCCGTCCGTCCGGGACGCTCTGGTCCTGGCGGATGCGGCCCACGAGGCTCGGGTCGATGCCCGCGGCGGTGAGCGGCGTCGGGACATCCGCGAGCTGGACTCCCGGCGTGCCCGCGAGCAACTCGCGGGCACGGTCAGGCGTGATCGCGCGGGCGAACTCGGCGTTGATCGACAGGCTGTGACCCGTGAACACCGGGACACGCACGCAGGTACCCGCCACGAGAAGGCCGGGCAGCCCGAGGATCTTGCGGGACTCGTTGCGGAGCTTCTGCTCCTCGTCGGTCTCCTCCGAGCCGTCGTCGACCAGGTTCCCCGCGAGTGCGACGACGTTGAACGCGATCGGTGCGACGTACTTGACCGGCTCCGGGAGCGTGACGGCCGACCCGTCGTGCACGAGCGCCTCGAGGGGCACGTCGCCGGCGACCGCCGCACGCACCTGGCCGGCGAGCTCGGTGGCCCCGGCAAGACCGCTGCCCGAGACCGCCTGGTAGGTCGACACGATGAGCCGCTTCAGGCCGGCCTCGGTGTCGAGGACCTTGAGCACGGGCATCGCGGCCATCGTGGTGCAGTTCGGGTTCGCGATGATGCCCTTGCGGGCGTCGCGGATCGCCTCGGGGTTGACCTCGGAGACGACGAGCGGGACGTCGGGGTCCATCCGCCAGGCCGACGAGTTGTCGATCACCGTGACGCCGGCCGCGGCGAAACGCGGGGCCTGGACCTTGGAGGTCGCGCCACCTGCCGAGAACAGGGCGATGTCGAGACCGGTCGGGTCGGCGGTCGCGGCGTCCTCGACCACGACCTGCGTGCCCTTCCAGGGCAGCGTCGTACCGGCGGACCTCGCCGAGGCGAAGAACCTGATCTCGGCGACCGGGAAGTCCCGCTCGTCGAGCAGGCGCCGCATGACGGCACCCACCTGACCGGTGGCGCCGACGACGCCGACGCGAAGACCTGTGCGCTCGTTCATGACGCGCTCGCTCATGACTACCGTCCCGTCCCGCCGTAGACCACGGCCTCGTCAGCGGTGCTGTCCAGGTTGAAGGCGGTGTGCACCGCGCGCACGGCGTCGTCGAGGCTGTCCGCCCGTGTGACGACGGAGATGCGGATCTCCGAGGTCGAGATCATCTCGATGTTGATCCCGGCGCCCGAGAGCGCCGCGAAGAGCTGCGCCGAGACGCCCGGGTGCGAGCGCATGCCGGCGCCGACCAGCGAGAGCTTGCCGATCGTGTCGTCGTACTGCA
>DATKTF010000533.1:0-2592 GCA_035531255.1 Cellulomonadaceae bacterium | reverse complement strand
GGCACGCTGACCCTGGCTCAGCCGCGCCGCCATGACGGCGGGCGGCAGCGGCACCGACCAACGCGGGTCCCACCCGGTGCGCCCGACGGCGACGACCGGGACCGCGGCGCGGAGGTCGCCCAGCAGGTCGGACGCCAGGTGCGCCCCGGCGAGCACGAGCACCATGCCGCCGAGGCCTGCCTCGAGCACCAGCGCCTGCACGGTCCGCCGCACCAGCGCGGTGTCCGGACCGAGCCCGGGGACGATCGGCAGCCGGTCCAGGTCGGCCACGAGGCAGGTGACGCCGACCTCGCGGCACGCGGCGACCGCGAGCGCCGTGCCGGCCGCTCCGACGGGGGAGTGCACCCAGACGAGCGGCTCTCCCGCGCGCAGTGCCGAGGTGACCTCCTCGTAGCCGTCGAGGTCGACCGGCTCGGCGTCGATCAGCACCGCCGCAGCGTCCGCGGCGACCTGGTGCGAGCCGAGGAGCCGGGCGACGACCCGGTCGGGCACGCGCAACCGGCGGGCCAGCAGCACGTCGTCACCCTCGAGCGCGAGCAGGCCGTGCCGGACCAGCAGACCGTCGGCGGCGACGCGGTCCCGGGCGGCGACGTCGACGACCGACGCCCCGACCAGCTCGAGCGCGAGCGCGACGGTGGGCCGTGCGGGGACGCCGTCGCCCGAGAGCAGGCCGCACAGCAGGTGGGCCGACGGGTGCACCTCGGCGAGGAGTCCGACGAGCAGGAGCAGCTCGTCGAGCGGCGCAAGGCCGAAGAGCTCGCGCACGGCGGCGAGGTGGTCGAGCGCGGGTGCGACAGGGTCGTCGAGCACGAGGGCGCCCAGGGCGGCGAGCGCCCGGTCGCGCTCGCGCCACTCCGGTGACTCGGCGCGACGGTCCACGGCGGTGCGGAGCGCGACGAGCACCGCCGCCGACGGCGTGGCGGTGGTCGTCGTCATGACCCGTACTCTCGCGCGTCGTCGGGCCGTCGGTCGAGGCTGCCGCCGGAAGTCCGGTAACGACTACGGAGGGAACGCGGCCACGACGCTGTCCGTGCCGTCGATTCGCAGGTTCCCGGCAGGGTGCGGGCACGGAACCGGCACGGAACCGGCAGGGTGCCGGCAGGGTGCCGGCAGGGTGCCGGCCGCCTCAGCGGATCCCGGCCTGCGCGAGCAGGACCTCCGCAATCGCGCCGGCGAGCGCCGGCTCGAGCTCGAGGTCCATCACGCGCGCCGCGCGCAGCGCGAGCGGCTGGTCGCCGGTGGCCACCTCGAGGACCCGGCTCTTGAGCGCGTACTCGATCTGAGCGCGGTCGAGCAGCGCGAAGAGCCGCGCACGGACGTCGTTGGTGGCCAGGTGGGGCATCGGTCCGAGGTCGACGCGCAGCGCGGCACCCACGGGCACGGACGGCACCTGGACCTGTCGGCGCGTCGCCTCCCGCCGCACCTGGACCGCGACGGTCGATCCGTCGACCGTCGCGGTGGGCTCGGCGTCGCCGCCGAGGGCCGGGAAGGTCAGCGTCCACGTGCGTTCGGTCGGCAGGTGGTCGAGGTTCCCGACAGGCGGCACCACGGTCACCGAGCCCGACGCCTGGTCGTACCGGATCTCCGTTCGCGACACGGTCCCGTCCCGGGTGTCGTCGTCCTCGACGAGGGCGAACGTCCCGTCGGCGCCGACCACGACGACCACCTCGAGGTGACCCGGGTTGACCGGGTCGTTCGCGGGCGCCGGATCACCGTCGAGCGGGACGATCGCGCCGGCCCTGGCGAGCACCGGGATCGACGCGAGGTCGCGGTGGAGGTGGATCTCACGGTCGCCGTCGTAGACGAGGTCGGTCAGCAGATCGACCCAGGTGCCCGCGGGCAGCCACGCGGCGACGCGACCGAGCAGCGTGCGGTGGTCGGCAGGCTCGGTGATCGCCGCGACGACGAGCTCGCTGCCGAACAGGAACTCGTTCGGCACCTGGTAGGCCTGCGCCTGCTCCGGCCACCGGTAGTACAGCGGCAGGACCAGAGGAGTCCCTGCCGACGCGCGATGGTTCATGGTGTGCAGGTACGGCACCAGCCGGTGCCGCAACCGCAGGAACTCCGTCATGACGCGCGCGGGCTCCGGGGCGAACGTCCATGGCTCCTTGGTGGTGAACTCGTTCGAGCCCGAGTGCAGCCGCAGCACCGGCGAGAACGTGCCGAGCTGCAGCCACCGGGTCGCGAGCTCGTCGTCCTTGGTCCCGAAGAAGTGCCCGCCGATGTCATGGCTCCACCAGCCGTAGCCGATGTTGCTCGCCGTCGCGGTGAATCGCGGCTGGAACGCGAGCGACGCCCACGAGATCACGGTGTCGCCGGAGAACCCGACGGGATAGCGGTGGCTGCCCGGGCCCGCGTACCGCGAGAAGGTCAGGGCCCGACGGCCGTCGCGGGCGCTGTCGAGGAAGTGGAAGTGGTTGAGCATCCACAGCGGGTCGATGCCGGCGACGCGTGAGTGCGGACCGGACTGCCAGTCGAGCCACCAGAAGTCGACCCCCTCGGCCTCGAGCCCGCGGTGCAGCACCTCGAAGTACGCGGCGAGGAACTCGCGGTCGGTCACGTCGAACGAGATCGGCTCACCCGTCGAGGTGT
>DATKTF010000532.1:0-15384 GCA_035531255.1 Cellulomonadaceae bacterium | reverse complement strand
GCCGCTCGTGGCGACCTACGACCTCTGATCGACGGGGCTCGACCGGGCCGAGGCGCGGTCCGACGCCCGGTCGGCGGCGGTCGCTGCCGGGTCGCCGGACCACACGCGACGGTCAGTCGACGTCGCGGTCAGCGGGCCCGGACGCGTCCGCCACGAGGAACACCGGGGAGGTGAAGCCGGCCGCGCCGAATGCGTCCGTGATCGCCGTTGCGATCCGGTCGACGCCGCCGGCCTCGACCAGGGCGATGGCCGATCCGCCGAAGCCGCCTCCGGTCATCCGTGCGCCCAGGGCACCGCTCGAGCGTGCGACGGTGACGGCGAGGTCCAGCTCGGCGCAGCTCACCTCGTAGTCGTCCCGGAGCGACGCGTGCGAGGCGTCCATGAGCGGGCCGACGTCTCCGACCAGTCCGGCGTCGAGCCGTGACACGAAGTCCTCGACCCGGGCGATCTCGGTGACGACGTGGCGGACGCGCTTGACGGTGACCTCCGCCTCGACGTCACCGGACTCGGACAGCACGGCGAGCGCCGCCTCGAGCTCGGCCCCTGCACCGATCTCCCGCAGCGTCGCGTGGCCGAGCCGGATCGCTGCCGCCTCGCAGGTCGCGCGCCGGTTCGCATACTGGCCGTCGGCGAGCTGGTGCTCGGCGCGCGTGTCGATCACGAGGAGCGCGAGGTCGTGCGCGGACAGGTCGAACGGCACGTGACGGACCGTGCCGTCGCGGGTGTCGAGGAGCAGCGCGTGACCCGGCTGGGCGCGGAGCGACGAGGACTGGTCCATGCCACCGGTGGGTGCGCCGGCGATCTCGTTCTCCGCGCGCACGCAGGCGGCGGCCAGCACCGCCCGGCCCGCGTCGGAGCCGGCGAGGCCGAGGTCGTGCACGTCGTTCAGCGCGACGGCGACCGCGGCCTCGAGAGCGGCCGAGGACGACAGTCCGGCACCGTAGGGCACGCAGGACGCGACCGCAGCGTCGAACCCGCCGACACGCGTGCCGGATGCCGATCGAGCCCCGGGTGTAGCCGCCGAGGCGGTCGCGAGCGCCGGGTCCGACGACCGGTTCAGGGCCCAGGCGACACCCGCCACGTAGGCGGCCCACCCGAGGTGTGCCCCGGGGTGGACCTGGTCCGCGGTGCCGGTCCACATCGCGTGCTCGCGTTCGGAGACGAGGCGCATGACGTCGTCGTCGCGACGGCGCAGCGCGACGTAGGTGCGGTGCGGGAGGTCGATCGGCAGGCACAGGCCACCGTTGTAGTCGGTGTGCTCACCGATGAGGTTGACGCGACCGGGCGCCGACCACACGCCGTCGGGCTCCTCGCCGAACCGCGAACGGAACAGCTCCGCGGCCCGGCGTGCGCCCTCGGTGCGGTCCCAGGCGACGAGCCACTCGCCGGTCATCGGGCGAGCTCCTGCAGGCGTGCGGCGATCCGCTCCGGGGTGGTGTCACTGATCCAGGCGCCCATCGCCGACTCCGATCCTGCGAGGTACTTGAGCTTGCCGGGGGCGCGCAGCACCGAGAAGAGCTGGAGGTGCAGGCGCAGGTCGTCGCGGCCCTCGCGCACGGGCGCCTGGTGCCACGCGGCGATGTAGGGGAGGGGCACCGGCACCTCGTCGGGGCCGACGAAGAACCGGTCGAGCCGCTGCAGGAGCGTGAGGTAGGTCGTCGCGAGGTCGGCACGCTCGTCGTCGGTCAGCGCGGGGAGGTCCGGCACGTCGCGGCGTGGTGCCAGGTGCACCTCGACGGGCCACCGGGCAGCCGCCGGCACGTACGCGACCCAGTGCGTGGACTCGATCACGATCCGCACCCCGGCGCGCAGCTCGGCGTCGAGCACGTCGCGCAGCAGGTTGCGGCCGGTGCGCTCGCGGTGCGCGCGGGCCTGGCGCAGCATCGTGGCGGTGCGCGGGGTCACGTACGGGTAGGCGTAGATCTGCCCGTGCGGGTGGTGCAGCGTGACGCCGATCTCCTTGCCGCGGTTCTCGAAGCAGAACACCTGCTCGACGCCGTCGAGAGCGCCCAGCGCGGTGGTGCGGTCCGCCCAGGCCTCGATCACGGTGCGCATCCGTCCCGGTGTCACTGAGGCGAGGCTCGCGGTGGAGTCGCTCGAGAAGCAGATGACCTCGCAGCGCCCGACGGCCGGACGGACCGGGTAGAGCTCCTCGCCGTTCAACCCGCTGACCTCGTCGGCGACGCCCGGCACGGTCATCAGCGACGGGAAGCGGTTCTCGAAGACGACGACGTCGTAGTCCTCGGCCGGGATCTCGCCGTCGGAGTACGCGGCACCGGGCTTGGCCGGGGCGAGCGGGTTGGCGTCGGCGGGCGGCAGGAACGTGCGGTTCATGCGGTGCGCGGCCATCGGGACCCACTCGCCCGTCAGCACGTCGTACCGCATCTCCGGTCCGGTGACCGGGTGGCTGGCACCGTCGGGGTCCACGACGGGAGCGAACCGGTCGGGGAGCGGCCGCGGGTCGTCCAGCCGCCGCGTCGCGGCACCGGACACGTACGGCTCGGTGTCGTCGTAGTACACGAGCTCGCGCCCGTCGGCCAGGGTGGTCGACGTGCGGCGGACCCGCGGGAGGGGACTGGTCACGGTGCTGCTCCTTCGGGGTGGGCGAGGACGATCTGACCGACGTCGCCGCGCAGGACGCCGCGGGCGTCGTCGGGCAGGGCGTCGTCGGTGACGAGGACGTCGATGGCGTCGAGCGGCGCGATGCGGCTGAGGCCGACGACGCCCCACTTGCCATGGTCCGCGAGGACCACGACCTCCGCGGCGCTCGCGATGAGAGCCCGGTCGGTCTCCGACTCCAGCAGGTTGGGCGTGGTCAGTCCGGAGGCGTCGAGACCGTGGACGCCGAGGAACAGACGGTCGACGCGCAACGAGCCGAGTGCGGCGACCGCGAGCGGTCCGACCAGCGCGTCGGACGGCGTGCGGGTCCCGCCGGTCAGCACCACGTCGAGTCCGGCGCCCGACGCGCGGTGCAGGGTCTCGGCGACGGGCAAGGAGTTCGTCACGACCGTCAGTGGACGCAGTGTCGTGGTCTCGGCGATCAGTGCGGCGAGCAGGTGGGTCGTCGTTCCTGCGGACAGGGCGATCGCGGCGTGCGGCTCGACGAGGGCGAGTGCTGCGCGCGCGATCGCCTGCTTCTCCCGGGCGGCCCAGGTGCGCTTCGCCTCGAAACCCGGCTCGTCGCTCGCGCGACCGCTCTCCGTCGGGTTGACGGCGCCGCCGTGCACACGCCGCAGCAGACCCGCCTGCGCGAGCTCCCCGATGTCCCGGCGGACGGTCATGTCGGAGACGCCGAAGCGCTCGACCAGGTCGGCGACGCGGACCGCACCTCGGGCGCGCACCATCGCGACGATCTGATCCTGACGCTGCTCGGCGAGCATGCAAACAGTATTACTCATGAACCAACAAATTCGCACATCGACCTCGCACGACCACGCGACGGCCCGGTCGCCCCACCGGTGCTCGAGCGCCCGGGCAGGATCCCCACCGAGCGCCCACCTTCTGGGCGCGACGTTGCGTTGACACATCCGTGACCTACTCTTCGACCTGTGGCAGCCGACATCTCTCCCCAAGACGTCCGCCGAGGTCTCGCGCGCCACGAGGTCCCGGACCTGTTGCGCAACGACGTCCGCCTGCTCGGTGGGCTGCTCGGCACCGTGCTTCGCGAGGCCGGCGGCGACGACCTCCTCGCCGACGTCGAACGACTGCGTGAGCTGACCATCCGGGCGCACGACGAGTCCGGCACCGACGCGCTCGAGCAGGCCGAGGACCTCGTCGAGAGCTTCTCCGAGCACCGTGCCGAGCAGGTCGCGCGCGCGTTCACCTGCTACTTCCACCTCGCGAACCTCGCCGAGGAGTACCACCGCATCCGGATGCTGCGCGAGCGGGAGTCCGCGATCGCGCCGCACGAGCTCGCCCCCGACGACTCGCTCCCGTCGGCCGTCGCGGAGCTCGCCAAGGAGATCGGCCACGAGGCCGCCCTCGAGCGGCTGCAGAACCTCGAGTTCCGTCCGGTCGTCACCGCCCACCCGACCGAGGCGAGGCGTCGCTCGGTCGCCAACGCGATCCGACGGATCTCCGACCTCGTCGCCGAGCGGGACGGCATGACGGGCGGAGGCATCACGCTCGCCGAGAACGAGCGTCGGCTGCTCGCGGAGATCGACGTGCTCTGGCGCACGTCGCCCCTGCGCGCGTCGAAGCCGACCGTGCTGGACGAGATCCACAGCGTGATGGCGGTGTTCGACTCCACGTTCTTCGACGTCTTCCCGTCGGTGTACCGGCGCCTCGACGACTGGCTGCAGGGCGACGCCGCCGGGGCGACGAAGCCGATCGTGCGGCCGTTCGTCCGCCTGGGCTCGTGGATCGGCGGCGATCGGGACGGCAACCCGAATGTCACCGCCGACGTCACCCGGGCTGCCGCGGTCATCGCCTCCGAGCACGTCCTCACCGCGCTGGAGACGGCCGCGCGCCGGACCGCGCAGGTGCTCACGCTCGACGGGGTCGGCACCCCGCCGTCGTCCGAGCTGCTCGCCCTCTGGCAGCGTCAGCGCGAGCTCTCGGAGATCGTCACCGCCCGCGCGACCGACGGCGCGCCGGGACAGCCGCACCGGCGCGCGCTGATCGTCATCGCCGAGCGGATCTCGGCGACCCGGCTCCGGGACGCCGACCTCGCGTACGCCGAGGCCGACCAGCTCGAGGCCGATCTCGCCGTCGTGCAGAGCTCGCTGGTCGAGGCCGGTGCCGCTCGCGCCGCATACGGCGACCTGCAGCGTCTCCTCTGGCAGGTGCAGACCTTCGGGTTCCACCTCGCCGAGCTCGAGGTCCGCCAGCACTCCCAGGTGCACGAGGCTGCGCTCGCGGACATCGCCGAGCACGGCATCGACGGCCCGCTGCAGGAACGGACACAGGAGGTCCTCGACACGTTCCGGGCCATCAGTGCCGTGCAGCGTCGGCACGGGATCGAGGCAGCGCGGCGCTACATCGTCTCGTTCACGCAGCGGCCCGAGCACCTCGCCGCCGTCTACGAGCTCGCGGCGCTCGTCTTCCCGGACCCGTCGCAGGCACCGGTCATCGACGCGGTGCCGCTCTTCGAGACGTTCGCCGATCTCCGGGCGAGCGTCGACATCCTTGACGCGATGCTCGAGCTGCCGGTCGTGCAGCGGCGGCTCGCCGTCAACGGTCGGCGCGTCGAGGTCATGCTCGGGTACTCCGACTCCTCCAAGGACGTCGGCCCGGTGTCCGCGACCCTCGCGCTCGACGTCGCCCAGAGCAGGATCGCCGCGTGGGCGCACCGCAACCACATCACGTTGACGCTGTTCCACGGCCGCGGGGGGGCGCTCGGACGTGGGGGCGGCCCCGCGAACCGGGCCCTGCTCGCGCAACCGCCCGGGTCGGTCGACGGCCGGTTCAAGCTCACCGAGCAGGGTGAGGTCATCTTCGCCCGGTACGGCGACCCCGTGATCGCCTCGCGCCACATCGAGCAGGTCGCCGCCGCGACGCTGCTGGCGGGGGCACCGTCGATCGAGGCCCGCAACGCCGCCGCGACCGAGCGGTTCGCTCCGCTCGCGGAGATCCTCGACCGGACCTCCCGCGAGCGCTTCTACTCGCTGGTGCGGACCGACGGCTTCCCGCAGTGGTTCGCCGAGGTCACCCCGCTCGAGGAGATCGGGCTGCTCCCGCTCGGCTCGCGCCCGGCGCGACGCGGACTGTCGGTCGAGTCCCTCGACGACCTCCGCGCGATCCCCTGGGTCTTCTCCTGGTCGCAGGCGCGGACGAACCTCGCGGGCTGGTTCGGCCTGGGCACCGCGCTCGACGCCGTCGGCGACCTGGCCGAGCTGCAGGCCGCCTACGCGGGCTGGCCGCTGTTCACGACCGTGATCGACAACGTCGAGATGTCCCTCGCGAAGACGGACCGGCGCATCGCGAGCCGGTACCTGGCGCTCGGCGAGCGTCAGGACCTCGCGGACCTCGTGCTCGAGGAGATGGCACTGACGCGGCGCTGGGTCCTCGCGATCACCGGCAGCGACGAGGTCCTCTCGCGGCGCCGGGTCCTCGGCCGGGCCGTCCAGCTGCGCAGCCCGTACGTCGACGCGCTGTCGCTCCTCCAGCTCCGCGCCCTCAAGCGGCTGCGGTCCGGCGTCGAGCCGGACGAGGTCGAGGGCCTGCGGCAGCTCCTGCTGCTCAGCGTCAACGGGGTGGCGGCAGGCCTGCAGAACACGGGCTGAGCACCCGATGCCCTCGTTCCGGGTCACGATGGGCGTGGGTGCGCTCGCCCCGGGTGTCGCGCCGCAGGACGTGCTGCCCGAGGCTGCGCGGGCCGCGCGCGAGGTGACGACGGTCGAGGCCTTCGACGTCGGCATCGTGCACGGTCAGGCGCGGGTCACCGTGCGCTTCACGGCAGCCGACGACGATGAGGCTCTCGCGGTCGGCGCGCGCGTGCACGCCGCGGTCGCGCGACTGGCCGACGTGCGGGCGCCGCAGGTCACGCGGCGCTGGGGTGCGCGGTGGGAGCCGGTGATCAGGGGGCGGTCGGGGTGAGCCCGAGCGGGCGACCGGCCAACCCCCGCGAACGCGTCGCCAGGGCCCGAGCGACCCCGCGCAGGGCGACGGCCGCAGGCGAGTCCGGGGAGGTCAGCACGACGGGGATGCCGTCGTCGCCTGCCTCGCGCAGCCGGAGGTCGAGAGGGATCTGACCGAGCAGCGGGACCGACGCACCCGTGAGGCTCGCGAGGTTCTCCGCGACGCGGGCGCCACCGCCCGTGCCGAACACCTCGAGCCGCGTGCCGTCGGGCTGCTCGAGCCACGACATGTTCTCCACGACACCGACGATGGTCTGCCTGGTCTGGGTCGCGATCGAGCCCGCCCGCTCGGCGACCTCGGCCGCGGCGATCTGCGGGGTCGTCACCACGACGAGCTCGGAGCTCGGCAACAGCTGCGCGACCGAGATGGCGATGTCGCCGGTGCCGGGCGGGAGGTCGAGCAGGAGGACGTCGAGATCGCCCCAGAAGACGTCGGCGAGGAACTGCTGGAGCGCCCGGTGCAGCATCGGGCCGCGCCAGACGACGGGCTGCCCGGCCGCGACGAACATCCCGATGGAGATGACCTTGACGTCGTGCGCGACGGGGGGGAGCAGCATGTCGTCGACGCGCGTCGGCGGCTGGCTCACCCCGAGCATGCGGGGGATCGAGAAGCCGTAGATGTCCGCGTCGACCACGCCGACCCGCAGACCGTCCGCCGCCATCGCGACCGCGAGGTTCGCGGTGACCGAGGACTTGCCGACCCCGCCCTTGCCCGAGGCGATCGCGTACACGCGGGTGAGGGAGCCGGGCTTCGCGAACGGGATCTCCGGCTCCGCGGCCCCGCCGCGCAGGTTCGACCGAAGCTCGGCGCGCTGCTCGGCGCTCATCACACCCATGTCGACCCGGACCGAGGCGACACCCTCGACGGACATGCCGGCCGTGCGGATGTCCTTGGTCAGCGTGTCCTTGAGCGGACAGCCGGCAACGGTGAGGTCGATGCCGACGACGACGACGGCACCCGCCGGTCCCTCCTGGACGGTGACCGAGCGCAGCATCCCGAGCTCGGTGATCGGGCGCCGGATCTCCGGGTCGATCACGGTGGCCATGGCGGCGCGGACGGCGTCTTCGAGGGGGGAGATCTCCGGCATGGGGTCCATCGTAGGTCCCTTCGCCGTCCCGCCATCTCAGCGTGGGGCGCGGTCCGTCGGCGGAGCGCCGCCCTCCTCCTTCTCGGCCAAGATGTCCTCGAGCAGCCCACGCAGCTCCGACCGCAGGAAGTCGCGGGTGGCGACCTCACCGAGGGCGATCCGCAGGGCGGCCATCTCGCGCGCGACGTACTCGGTGTCGGCCAGGTTCCGCTCGGCGCTCAACCGGTCCTGCTCCGCGGCGACGCGGTCACGGTCGGTCTGGCGGCTCTGCGCGAGCAGGATCAGCGGAGCGGAGTACGACGCCTGCAGCGACAGGATGAGCGTGAGGAGCGTGAACCCGAACGCGCGCGAGTCGAAGCGCAGGTCGGTCGGTCCGTACGAGTTCCACGCGAGCCACGCGGCGCAGAATGCGGTCATGTAGACGAGGAACCGCGGTGTCCCCATGAAGCGCGCGATGCCCTCGGCGATCTTGCCGAACGCGTCCTGGTCGACCCGGGCCCTCGGTACGAGCGAGCGACGGTTCTCCTTGGGGGTGTCGAGACGATCAGCCACGGTGGCTCACCCCCGTCCGTACGGAGTCACGACAGGTCCGCCGGGCTGCGCGTCGTCGGCCGTTCCGCCCTCACGCCAGTCCTCCGGCAGGAGGTGGTCGAGGACGTCGTCGACGCTCACGACGCCGAGGAGACGCTTCTCGGCGTCGAGCACGGGAAGGGCGAGCAGGTTGTACGTCGCGAGGAGCCGGGTCACCTTCAGGAGAGGATCGTGCGGGGCGACCGCCTCGATGTCGGCGTCCAGGATCGCGCCGATCGACTCGTGCGGCGCCTCGCGGAGCATGCGCTGGAGATGGACGACGCCGAGGAACCGCCCGGTCGGGGTCTCGAGCGGAGGACGCACGACGAACACCATCGAGGCGAGCGCCGGGGTGAGGTCCTGGCGGCGGACGTGGGCCAGGGCCGCCGCGATCGGGGTCTCGGGACCGAGCACGACCGGTTCGGTCGTCATCAGACCACCGGCGGTGCGGTCCTCGTAGGCGAGCAGACGCCTGACGTCGCGAGCCTCCTCGGGTTCCATCAGGCCGAGGAGCTCGGCCGCCTCGTCCTGGGGCAGGTCGCCCAGGAGGTCGGCGGCGTCGTCGGGCTGCATCGCCTCGAGCACGTCGGCCGCACGGTCGCGGTCGAGACCGGACAGGATCGCGACCTGGTCGTCCTCGGGCAGCTCCTCGAGCACGTCGGCGAGACGCTCGTTGTCGAGGGCGGTCGCCACCTCGAGCTGGCGGGTCGCACCGAGGTCGTGCAGCACGTCGGCGAGGTCGGCCGGCTTGAGGTCCTCGTACGCGGCGAGAAGGAGCGCCGCACCCTGGCCCTCTCGCCCGCTGCTCAGACCGGTGACCTCGTCCCAGCTGATGACGAGGGTCTCGCCGCGTCGCCGGAGCAGTCCGCCCTTGCCCGTCGGGAGGTGACGGCGCACGAACAGCTGGGTGAGAAGCCAGTCGCCGGACCGTTGCTGCTCGATCGCGAGATCCTCGATGGAGGCGCTGCCCGTACCGTCGGCGAGCTCGACGGTACGGTCCAGCAGCTCGCCGACGGCGAGCGTCTCCGCGACCCGTTGCTCGAACCGGCGCATGTTTACGAGCCCTGTGGAGATCACCTGCCCGACGTCGATGCTGGTCACGCGCGTGAGCGGCAAGAACACGCGGCGACGCCCGGGCACCTCCACGACCAGCCCGACCGCGCGGGGAGCGCCGGTCGCGCGGAGCAGCACGACGACGTCGCGCACGCGCCCGACCAGGTCGCCGACAGGGTCGAAGACGGAGGTGCCGGCGAGGCGCGCGACGAAGACCCGGGATCCCGTGCTGCTCACGGCCGTCAGCCTAGCGGCGGAGGGTGACGGGCGGCGGGAGCCACGGGAATGCGGTTCCGGGCAGTGCGTGGCGACTGTCGGCGCCCTGCGGGATGATGGCGGCATGTCCTTCACGCGCCAGGTGCGAGTCCCGTCCACCCCCACCCTGCCGCAGGGCGAGCTCGTGGCGTCCTACGCCACCTACCTCGAGGCGCAGCGCGCCGTCGACCACCTCTCCGACAAGCAGTTCCCCGTGCAGCTCGTCACGATCGTCGGGACCGACCTCCGGATGGTCGAGCGAGTGACAGGGCGGCTCTCCTACCCGCGGGTCGCGCTCGCCGGTGCCGCCTCGGGCGCGTGGTTCGGCACGTTCGTGGGACTGATCCTGCTGTGGTTCTCGTCGTCCTCCGGCGGTTCGAACCTGACCCTGATGGCGGCGATCTTCATCGGTGCGGCGTTCGGGATGCTGTTCTCGGTGATCAGCTTCTCGTTCACCGGGGGCAAGCGGGACTTCACCTCGGCCAGCCAGATCGTCGCCAGCAGCTACGCGGTCCTGTGCGCGACCGCCGAGGCGAACAAGGCACGCAACCTGCTCCAGGAGATCGGTGGCGTGCGCAGCGGCTGGATGGCACAGGCTCAAGCCCAACCACCGGTGACCCAGCAGCCGGTCACCCAGCAGCCGGTCACCCAGCAGCCAGTCACCCAGCAGCCAGTGACGCAGCCGCCGGTGACTCAACCTCCCGCGGACACCTCGCGTCCGAGCGACGGACCTCCCCAGACCTGACGGGCACGCCCGGGCAGCGCCGGTGCTGTGCCGCACGCGTGCCGGTCGTGTGCCGGTGCGGATCCGCCGCCGATCAGGACACCGGCGCGCCTGACAGGCGTGCCATCCACGCCTCGACGTCCTCGGGACGACGCGGGATCGCGGCCGAGACGTTCTCGTTCCCCTCCGCGGTCACGAGCACGTCGTCCTCGATGCGCACCCCGATCCCGCGGTACTCCGGCGGGACGCGGAGATCGTCGGACTTGAAGTACAGGCCCGGTTCGATCGTGAACACCATGCCGGGCTCGATCGTCGCGTCGAGATACATCTCGCGGCGCGCCTGCGCACAGTCGTGCACGTCCAGTCCCAGGTGGTGGCTCGTACCGTGCACCATCCAGCGGCGGTGCTGCTGCCCTTCGGGGGCGAGCGACTCCTCGGCGGTCACCGGGAGCAGTCCCCACTCGGCGAGACGCGCCGCGATGACCTCCATCGCCGCCGCGTGCACGTCGCGGAACCTGGCTCCCGGCACCGCGACGGCGAAGGCGGCGTCGGCGGCGTCGAGCACGGCCTGGTAGATGCGGCGCTGGACCTCGGTGAACGTCCCGTCCACCGGGATCGTGCGTGTGATGTCCGCCGTGTACAGCGAGTCGACCTCGACACCCGCGTCGATCAGGACGAGCTCGCCCGGTCGCACGACACCGTCGTTGTCGGTCCAGTGCAGCGTGGTGGCGTGCTCGCCGGCCGCCGCGATCGTGTCGTACCCGACCGCGTTGCCCTCCTCACGGGCGTGGGCGTCGAAGGTGCCCTCGATGACCCGCTCGCCGCGACGGTGCGCCACCGCGCGCGGCAGGTTCCGGAGCACCTTGTCGAAGCCCTCGGCGGTCGCAGCGACCGCCGCACGCATCTGCTCGACCTCGTAGGCGTCCTTCAGCAGGCGCAGCTCGGAGAGCGCCTCGGCGAGCCGTTCGTCGCGCTCGCCGGCCTGATGACCTGCGCGGATCTCCTCGACGAGCGCCTCGACCGCCTCGTCGGCGTCCGGGACCACGAGCACCTGGACGCCGTCCGGGCCCGCGTCCTTCGAGAGCGCGTCGCGCAGGTCGTCCAGGTGGGCCGTCGCGATCCCGGTCTCGACGCTCACGTCCTCGAGCGTCGGGCGAGCCCCGACCCAGAACTCGCCGTAGCGCGAGTCGGCGAAGAACTCCTCGGTGTCGCGCCCTGCGAGCGGTCGCAGGTACAGGACGGCGTCGTGCCCTCCGGCTCGACCCTCGGTGCCGTCGTCCTCAGGCCGCGGGTGCAGGACGAGCACCGCGTCGGGCTCGTGCTCGGCGCCGAGCCCGGTCAGGTGGGCGAACGCCGAGTGCGGGCGGAACCGGTAGTCGGTGTCGTTGGACCGCACCCGGAACGTGCCCGCCGGGACCACGAGCCGTTCGCCCGGGAACAGCGCCGAGAGGCGGTCACGGCGTGCGGCGGTGAAGTCGGCCGCCGGACCGGGCCCGACGGAGGACGTCGGGCGGTCCCCCCATCCCGAGGTCACGAACTCGAGGAACGCGGCGGACGTCGGTCGCTGGGACCGGTTGCTGCCGCGGCTCTCGAGGGGCTGGCGGGTTCCGTCGGGCTGCTGGGAGGTCTGGTCCGCGCTCATGGCCCCCATCGTCCCACCCGCGCGACGCACGGCCCGACACCGTGCGCGGGGGCCCCTAGGCTGGCGGGGTGCGCATCGACCTGCATACCCACTCCACCGCCTCCGACGGGACCGACACCCCGACGCGTGTGGTCGAGCAGGCCGTCGCCGCGGGTCTCGACGTCATCGCGTTGACCGACCACGACACGACGGACGGCTGGGCCGAGGCCGCCGAGGCCGCTGTCGCCCACGGCATCGGACTGGTCCGGGGGAGCGAGGTGACGGCGTCGGCGGCGGGCATCAGCGTGCACCTGCTCAGCTACCTCCAGGACCCGACGTCCGCGCCGCTCGCTGACGCCATGCGCGCGACGAAGACCGCGCGCATCACCCGGGCGCGCACCATGGTCGACCTGCTCGCCGAGGACTACGACCTGACCTGGGAGGACGTCGTCGCCCAGACGGCGAGCGGCGCGACGGTCGGGCGACCCCACATCGCGGACGCGCTCGTGGCCAAGGGCATCGTCCACGACCGGAGCGCGGCGTTCACCGCGATGCTGCTCCCGACCTCGCGCTACTACGTACGCCACCGCGCGCCGACGGCGCTCGAGGTGATCGACCTGGTGCTGACCGCCGGTGGTGTACCGGTCCTCGCCCACCCGGGTGCCGAGCAGCGCGGCCGCGTCCTCAGCGACGTCGCGATCGAGGAGCTGGCGGAGGCCGGGCTGGTCGGCCTCGAGGTGTACCACCGGGACAACTCGCCGGACCAGGTCGAACGGCTGGCGGGGATCGCTGCCAGGCTCGGTCTGCTCGCCACGGGCTCGAGCGACTTCCACGGCGCGGGCAAGCCGAACGTCCTCGGGGAGAACCTCACCGACCCTGAGGTGCTGGCCCGGGTCGAGGAGCGCGGCGCGATCGACGTGGTGCGCGGATGAGCGCGATCATCGACGTGCGGCTGTTCACCGAGGTCTTCATCACGTTGTTCGTGATCATGGACCCGCCGGGGACCGTGCCGATCTTCCTGAGCCTGACGAGCGCGATGACGTCGCGGCAGCGGAGGCACGCCGCCCGCCAGGCGATCGTCGTCGCATTCGGCGTGATCGTGTCCTTCGCGGTGTTCGGCCAGCAGCTGCTGGCCTACATGCACATCTCGCTGCCCGCGCTCCAGGCCTCGGGCGGGCTGCTGCTGCTCTTCGTCGCGATGGAGCTCCTCACCGGGAAGATGGAGGAACCCACTCCGTCCGGGAACGCCGGCGTGAACGTCGCGATGGTGCCGCTCGGCACGCCGCTGCTGGCCGGGCCTGGCGCGATCGTCGCGACGATGGTGTTCGTGCAGCGCAGCACCGCGTCGGTGCAGGACGTCGCGGCGATCGCCCTCGGCGTCGTCGCGGTGCACCTCTGCCTGTACCTCGCGATGCGGTTCGCGACCGTCGTGCACCGCATCCTCAAGGACAGCGGGACGACGCTCGTCAGCCGGATCGCGGGCCTGCTGCTCGCGGCGATCGCGGTCCAGATGGTCGCCGACGCGGTCAAGGCGTTCATCGCCGCGGGCTAGCGGATCCTGGTGCGCCGGCCGGCCGCGACGGCCGCTCCGTCCTGCGAGCGGCCCGGCCGCGACGACCGGCGCACCGTACCGATCGGGCCGTCAGCCCTGTGCATCGCCGCCGGGCTGCTCGGACGGGCGCCCACCGCGCGTGCGGCGGCGGTTGCGGTTGCGCTTCGGGCGTCCGGTGGCCTCGTCGCCCGTGCGAGCGACGGGCTGCTCGGTCGCCGTGGCGGCAGGTCTCGGTGCCGCGTCGTTGTGTCCGCGACCGGTCTCGCGGTTCTCGCGCGCGGAGGATCCCCGGCCCGCGCGCGGGGCCGAGTCGCGACCTCCGCGCGGGCCCGTGTCACGGACGCCGGACCGCGGTGCGGCCGACGTGTGCCGCTTGCCCGTCTCCCCGAGGTCCTCGAGCACCTCGGCCCCGAGGCCGGCGCGCACCTGCGCCGACTTGGGGAGCCGCCCCTTCGTGCCGGTCGGGATGTCGAGCTCGGTGTACAGGTGGGCCGAGCTGGAGTAGGTCTCGACCGGTTCTGGGATGCCGAGGCCGAGCGCCTTGTCGATGAGCCCCCACCGCGGCATGTCGTCCCAGTCGACGAACGTCACGGCGGTTCCGTTCTTTCCTGCGCGGCCGGTGCGCCCCGTGCGGTGCAGGTACGTCTTCTCGTCCTCGGGGCACTGGTAGTTGACGACGTGCGTGACGTCGTCGACGTCGATGCCTCGCGCCGCGACGTCGGTGGCGACGAGCACGTCGACCTTGCCGTGGCGGAACGCGCGCAACGCCTGCTCGCGCGCACCCTGGCCGAGGTCACCGTGGATCGCGCCGGCAGCGAAGCCGCGCTCGACGAGATCCTCCGCGACCTTCGCCGCGGTGCGCTTGGTGCGGGCGAACACGATCGTCAGCCCACGTCCCTGGGACTGCAGGATCCGGGCGAGGACCTCGACCTTGTCGAGAGCGTGCGCGCGGTAGACGACCTGCTTGATGTTCTTCAGGGTGACGCCCGGGTCGTCCGGCTCGCTCGCGCGGATGTGCGTGGGCTGCGTCATGTACCGACGCGCCATCGCCACGATCGCACCCGGCATCGTCGCGGAGAACAGCATCGTGTGCCGCGAGGCGGGTGTGCGCGACAGCAGCTTCTCGACGTCGGGCAGGAACCCGAGGTCGAGCATCTCGTCGGCCTCGTCGAGCACGACCGTGCGGACGTGCGACAGGTCGAGGTAGCCCTGGTTCATCAGGTCGATCATGCGGCCCGGCGTGCCGACCACGACCTCGACGCCGGCGGTCAGTGTCGCGACCTGCGGCTCGTAGGCGCGGCCGCCGTAGAGCTGGACGACGCGCACCGAACGGCGTGCCGATGCCGTGCTGAGGTCGCCGGCGACCTGCACCGCGAGCTCGCGGGTCGGGACGACGACGAGCGCCTGGGGCTTCCCCGGAGCGGCGAGCGAGTCGTACCCCTCCTCGCCCGGGGCCACCGCGCGGTTGAGCAGCGGGATGCCGAAGCCCAGGGTCTTGCCGGTGCCGGTCTTGGCCTGACCGATGATGTCGCCACCGGCGAGCGCCACCGGGAGGGTCATCGCCTGGATCGCGAACGGCGACGTGATGCCGACGTCCGCGAGGGCGTCGACGATCTCCCGGCGGATGTCGAAGTCCGCGAACGACTTGTCGGCGACGTGGATGGTGCTGTGCGGCTGGCTCGCCGCGTCGGCGGGCGCGCTCAGGTCGCCAGGTGCGGGTGTCTCGGTGTCATAGGTCATGCGGATGCCTCACAGCATTCGGCTGGCGGAGCGCCGCGCGTGACGTGCTCGCGTGACTCGGCGCGCGGGCCGGAAGGTCCGTCGCCGCCAGAGGTTGGCCGGCAGCCGATCGTAGAAGTACGCCGCCCATGTGACGTGCGCGCCCGGACCGACCGGCGTGCCATGACCGGCAGGGTGGTCAACAGACGTGGACGTGACGGAGC
>DATKTF010000531.1:0-5271 GCA_035531255.1 Cellulomonadaceae bacterium | reverse complement strand
CCTCGACCGAGACGGTCTCCCCGCTCGTGACGATCTGCATGTCGATGTGCTCGATGACCTGGCGCACCGGCTCGCGCTGCACGTCCTTGATGATCGCCAGGATCTTCTTGCCCTCGAGCTCGACACCGTAGAGCGCGTTCGCGTGCTTCAGTGCGAGGAAGGTCTCGTGCCCCGGCAGCGACACGTGCAACGGGTCGGAGCCGTGCCCGTACAGAACCGCAGGGATGCGGCCGGCGCGGCGCGTGCGCCGTGCGGCGCCCTTGCCGAAGTCGGTACGGGTGGTGGCGACGAGCTTGACCTCGGACACGAGTACTCCCCAGACGATGGTGGTGGTGGCGAACTGCTGCTGAGTCGGTGGTGGCCTCGACGCGGGACACGGGACGGGCACGCGGAGGCGACCACCCTGTCGATCACGGAGTCGGGTCCGGTCAGACCGTCCGACGTCCCTCGCCGAGGCAACCGGACGAGTCTACCTGGTCCCCGCCGTCGCGACGAACCTCACGCACGATCCGACGGATCAGGCCTGGCCGTCGAACAGGGACGTGACCGAGCCGTCGTCGAAGACCTCGCGGATCGCTCGCGCGACGAGCGGCGCGATCGACAGGACCGTGAGCTGCGGGAACCGACGATCGTCCGGGATCGGCAGCGTGTCGGAGACGACGACCTCGCTGATCCTGGAGTTCTTCAGCCTGTCGACCGCCGGTCCCGAGAGAACCGCGTGGGTCGACGCGACGATCACGTCGGCGGCACCGTTCTCGAACAACGCGTCGGCCGCCTGCACGATCGTCCCTGCGGTGTCGATCATGTCGTCGACGATCACGCAGGTCCGTCCCTCGACCTGCCCGACGAGCTCGTGGACCTTCACCTGGTTCGGCACGCTCGGGTCGCGGCGCTTGTGGATGATCGCCAGGGGGGCGCCCAGGCGGTCGGACCACTGGTCGGCGAGCCGCACGCGCCCCGCGTCGGGGGACACGACGGTCAGCCGGGAGCTGTCGACGCGGCGGCGCACGTAGTCCGCGAGGAGCGGCAGCGCCATGAGGTGGTCGACCGGGCCGTCGAAGAACCCTTGGATCTGCGCGGTGTGGAGATCGACGCTCATCAGGCGGTGCGCACCGGCGGTACGGAACAGGTCGGCGACCAGCCGCGCCGAGATCGGCTCGCGGCCACGGTGCTTCTTGTCCTGACGGGCGTAGCCGTAGAACGGCGCCACGACGGTGATCGTCTTCGCGGACGCGCGCTTCAGCGCGTCGACCATGATGAGCTGCTCCATGATCCACTGGTTGATCGGCACGGCGTGGCTCTGCAGGACGAAGGTGTCGCAGCCGCGCACCGACTCGCCGAACCGGACGTAGATCTCCCCGTTCGCGAAGTCGTAGGCGGTCGTCGGCACGAGGTCCGTGCCGAGCTCGGCGGCCACGGCGGCGGCGAGCTCGGGGTGCGCGCGGCCCCCGACCAGGACCAGTCGCTTCTCGCCGTCGTGGGAGATGATCCCGCTCATCGTGAGGTGTCCTTCGTGGTCGGAGCGGCGCCGGAGATCGACGGGCTGCCGTCGGTCGGCAGGTGGTCCGGGAGCTCAGGGTGCTGGTCCGGAAGCGACGGGGGCGGCGTCGGTGTCAGCGAGGATGCGGCATGCTCCGCACGCTCCCGCTCGGCCCGTGCCTGCGGGGAGAGCGTGTCCGTCGGGTTCGCTCCCGCGATCGCCCGCTCCGCGGCGAGCGCTGCCGGGGTGCCGGCGCGGGCTCGCAGCACCCACCCCTCGATGTTCCGCTGCGACCCCTGGGAGACCCCCAGAGCGCCCGGCGGGACGTTGCGGCGGATCACGCTGCCGGCGCCCGTGTAGGCGCCGTCGCCGACCGTCACGGGCGCGACGAACATGTTGTCCGCCCCCGTGCGCGCGTACGAGCCGATCGTCGTGCGGTGCTTGTTCACCCCGTCGTAGTTGACGAAGACGCTCGCCGCTCCGATGTTCGTCTGCTCGCCGATGGTCGCGTCCCCGACGTACGACAGGTGGGGAACCTTCGACCCCGCGCCGATCTGCGCGTTCTTGGTCTCGACGAAGGTGCCGATCTTGCCGCCCGCACCGAGCTCGGTGCCCGGCCGCAGGTAGGAGAACGGCCCGACGGTCGCACCGGCGCCGATGACCGCGAGCGACCCGTGGGTCCGCACGACCGTCGCACCGGCGCCGACCTCGACGTCGGTCAACGTCGTGTCGGGACCGATCGTCGCCCGTTCAGCCACGACCGTCGCCCCGTGCAGCTGGGTTCCCGGAAGGAGAGTGACATCCCGCGCGAGCGTGACGTCGACGTCGACCCACGTCGTCGCGGGATCGACGACCGTGACGCCCTCGAGCATCCAGCGCCGCAGGATCCGGCGGTTCAGCTCGGCGCGGAGGACCGCGAGCTGGGCCCGGTCGTTGACCCCCTCGACGAGGAGGGGGTCGTCGAGGCGGACGGCCCGCACCCGGCCACCATCCGCACGGGCCAGCGCGAGGACATCGGTGAGATACACCTCGCCCTGGGCGTTGTCCCGGCCGAGCCGCCCGAGGCACCCCCGGAGGACGGCGGCGTCGAACACGTACACCGACGAGTTGATCTCGCGCACCGCACGCTGGACGTCGTCCGCGTCCTTCTCCTCGACGATCGCCGCGACGTCGGGTCCGCCGTCGGAGTCGCGAAGGACCCGTCCGTAGCCGGTCGGGTCGGCGACCTCGGTGGTCAGGACCGTCACCGAGTGCGCGCCGGCCGAGTGCGCGCCGAGCAGCGCCGCGAGCGTCGCGCCGTCGAGCAGCGGGATGTCTCCGGCGAGGACGACGACGGCGCCGTCGACCTCACCCGCGAACGGCTCGGCCGGTGCGGCGTCGCGCACCGGACCTGCGTGCGCGTCGGCGTCGAGCACCGTGAGCCCGCACTGGACCGCACGGCCTGTCCCGGGGATGTCGTCCTGGTCCGCGATCAGCACATCGGCGTCGACCTCGAGGGCGTGCGCAGCGACCGCGTCGCGCCCGTGCCGCACGACGACGACGACGCGATCGGGGTCGAGGGACCGCGCGGCGGCAAGAGCGTGGCCGAGCATCGACCGACCCGCCAGCGTATGCAGGACCTTCGGTGTGGCCGAACGCATCCGGGTGCCTTCACCTGCGGCGAGGACGACGACGGCAGCGGGGCGGGGGTAGGTCACGTGGCGGGACTCCCGACGGATCTGCTCGAGGTCGGATGCCCCGGGCTGCGGATCTGGCGCAGGAGCACTCTACCGCCGCGGCGGACGCCCACGAGCCGATCGAGTGGCCGACCGCGCGCTCCGCCCCCAGGATTCGAACCCGGACTGCAAGGCACCAAAGGCCTGCGTGCTGCCGTTACACCAGGGCGGAACGGCCACCGACATGGTCGGGACCAGGCCACAAGTCTGCCAGCACGGCACGCCGACCTGCGCCGCTGACATGATGGCATGGTGACCCCGGACACGAAGCGACCCACACGTTCCCGCATGACCGGCGCTCAACGACGCGCCCAGCTTCTCGAGGTCAGCCGCGGACTGTTCGCCGAGAAGGGGTTCGAGGGGACGAGCATCGAGGAGATCGCCACCCGGGCCGAGGTGTCCAAGCCCGTGGTGTACGAGCACTTCGGCGGGAAGGAAGGGATCTACGCGGTCGTCGTCGACCGCGAGATCCAGGCGCTCACCGGCGCGCTGACGGACGCGCTCGCCGCCGGCGGGCACCCGAAGCAGCTCGTGGAGCGCACCGCCCTCGCCCTGTTCACGTACATCGAGACGTCGACCGACGGGTTCCGCATCCTGGTCCGTGACTCACCGGTCGCGCAGGCGACCGGGACGTTCTCGAGCCTGATCGGCGATGTCGCGACACAGGTCGAGCACCTCCTCGCGGACCAGTTCAAACGGCGCGGGCTCGACCCACGGACCGCGCCGCTGTACGCCCAGATGCTCGTCGGGATGGTGGCGCTCACGGGGCAGTACTGGCTCGACGCACGGTCTCCGAAGAAGGCGGACGTCGCGGCCCACCTCGTGAACCTCGCCTGGAACGGGCTGTCCGGCATGGAACGACGTCCGACTCTCCCGTACGAGTCCTGACGACCGGTCGGCAGCGCTCCGGCCGGTTCACGTGGGCCCGAGGTCATGGTCCAGGTATCTCGACGTCGAGTAACCTCGCCAGATGACGACACGGCAGAGCCGGCAGCCGGACGGCGCCGACGAGGTCGACCGGATCGTCGCCGCGTGGGCCCGAGAACGACCCGACCTCGACATCGAGCCACTGACGGTGCTGTCCCGGGTGACCCGCCTCGCACGACATCTCGACCTCGCCCGACGCGGCTCGTTCGCCCGCCACAGCCTCGACACCTGGGAGTTCGACGTGCTGTCCGCCCTCCGGCGGGCCGGCCGGCCCTACCAGCTCTCCCCCGGCGCCCTGCTGACCCAGACCCTCGTCACGAGCGGCACGATGACCAACCGGATCGACCGTCTCGCCGAGCGGGACCTCGTCGTGCGTCGGCCCGCCCCGGACGACCGTCGCGGGGTCATCGTCGAGCTCACCGACCTCGGGCGCCGCGGCGTCGACGCGGCGATGGCCGACCTGCTGGAGGTCGAGCACCGCCTGCTCGGCACCCTCGAACCGTCGGAGCGCGAGACGCTGGCCGATCTGCTGAGACGCCTCACCAGTCCGTTCGACTCGGTCTGAGCAGGCCGACCGGGGAGAGGCGCTCGGACAGCTCGCGCGGGTGCTCGAGACTCAGCGGCCACGCGTCAGCTCCCCGAGCGCTGCCACACCGCGATGTTCCCGGTGGTGGCGACCCGCGTGAACGCGTCGTGCACGTACCGGACGATCGCAGGGTCGAGCCACGTCTCCGGCGCCCCCGCCGGCAGCAGGACCGTGCGGCTCGCCGCGAGCTGCCTCTCGACCATCTGCACGACGGTCTCCGTCGGTCCGACGATCCCCGGCACGGGGTAGCCGCCCCGCTCGGTCATCACCGTCCCGAACAGGTCGGGCTGCCCCGGGCACCCCTCGGCGATCATCCTCGTCTGTGCGTCGGCCACCAGGAGGTAGCTCGGGTTCTCCGACCACGTGCACCCGGTGCGGGTCAGCCCGGCGAGCAGGGCCCGGTCCTCCCGCGGACCGGGCGGGAGCGCAGGAAACGTGAGGGAGACGCCGGCGAGCGCGACGACGAGGCCGCTCGCGCCGACGACGCGCACGCCGACGCGCTGCGACCGGCGCACACGCACGGACACCGCGCCGACGACAGCACCGGCGAGCAGGCAGATCGG
>DATKTF010000530.1:0-2330 GCA_035531255.1 Cellulomonadaceae bacterium | reverse complement strand
GCACCTCGGACGGCTTCAGCGTCCCCTGCGATTCTCGATCGTGCAGGTCGAGCGTCCCGCCGCGCATCTCGAACGACGGGCGACGGCCCGCGCCGGCTCGCGTCGACCCGGGCCGTCGAGGCGGACCCCGGCGCGACCTACCCTTCAAACGCGACTGATGCGACGATGACCCGCTCGAACCCTGTCGTGCTGACCAGCGCACACCCGGCCGACGGATCGACCGCGCCCTCGCCACGGACGCCCTGGACCGCCTGGCCGCAGCAGTGCCCGCCGCTCGCGCCGGCCACGACCAAGGCAGCGCCCTCGCCGAACGGCTCGCCGACTTCTGGCACCGACGCGCACGGGCGCGAACCGCACGAGCTGCCTCGGTGAGGCGTTCGGAAGGACGGCGTCACCCAGGCTGGACGCCTACGCACATCGCCACGAGCACGTCGCACGGATCGGTCCGTCACGCCCCACGACACGTTCACCAGCACGGAGGTCCGCGGCATTGCGCTCGACAATGTATGCGCATACACTCCCTCAGATAGTGACGTCAGGTCCCACCGGGCCGGCACGGCCGACGCTGTCGACGATGACAGGAAGGATCGACTGAACTATGAAGAATCTGCGGCGATCGACGCGATGCACCATCAACGACAACACTCCGCGACGACGGCGACGCACCGTCAGGACGGCGCTTGCGGCCGTCGTCGGGGCGGGAGTCGTGGTGGCCGGGGGGCTGGCGGTGCCGAACGCCGCGAGTGCGACGTCCGTGTCCGACGTGTCCCGTTCGGGGCTGAATGCCGCGCAGAGGGCAACGCTGCTCGGCATCGCGAAGGACACGTGGAAATTCTTCGAACAGGATGTCGACCCGGTCACTCACCTGCCGCTCGACAACCTCGGGCCCGGCACGACGCGGGGCGCATACACCTCCGCCGCCAACATCGGCGTCTATCTCGAGTCGGTGGTGGCAGCGAACGACCTCGGGCTCATCGGCCGACCCGAGGCGCGTTCGCTCATATCGGCGACTCTCACGACGGTCGGCACGATGCAGCGCGACCACGGGTTCCTGCACCAGTGGTACAGCACCGCCACGGGTCATGCGATTCTCAACCCGGGCGACGTCGACTGCTCGACGCAGGTCGCTCCCGCGCAGGACAACTGCTCATTCCTCTCCGCCGTGGACAACGGGTGGTACGCCGCGGGGCTCCTGGTCGTTCGGTCGGCACTGCCGGAGCTGAAGCCCATGGTCAATGCGCTGATCGCGCCGATGGACTTCTCGATCTTCTATGACGACCGGGCGCAGACGAACTGCAACACCAACCCCGCCATCGCGGGGAACCAGCCGACGGGCCAGATGTACGGCGGCTACTACACGGGCCAAGGCCCGGCGGGCTATCACAACGGTGCGCTGTACAGCGATCCACGCATCGCGATGTACGTGGGCATGGGCCTGCACCAGATGCCGGGTGACGTCTGGTGGCGTACCTGGCGCACTCTCCCTCCGAAGCAGTGCGCCACCGATCCGGACTTCTCCTGGCAGGGCCAGGCTCCCGCCGGGTACTGGACGACAATCCACGACCCACAGACCGGCAAGCCGTTCCGCGTGTGGGAGGGGCACTACACGTACCCGGGCACGACTCTCACGCACATCCCGACCTGGGGTGGCGGCATGTTCGAGGGCCTCATGGCGAATGAGATCGTGCCCGAGACCGAGTGGGGACCTCGCGGGCTCGGTCTTGCCGATGTCCGACTCGCCCAGGTACAGATGACGTACGCGACCGAGCAGCTGAAGCTGCCGGTGTGGGGTATGTCGCCCTCGAGCACCGCCGACGACACCGGCGGCTACGGCATCTTCGGCGCCGTGGGACAGGCTTTTGGCCCGGGCAATGCGCTGTCACTGTGCGGTGCGGGTTGTGCGAATGACGCGACCGAGACGACCGTGACACCGCACGCCTCGTTCATCGCCCTCGGCGTGATCCCGCAGGAGGCATTCGCCAATATCCAGAAGTTGCGCACCCTCTACCCGGGCGTCTACAGCGCCGACGGCGGGTTCTACGACGCGGTCAACCCGACCACAGGAGCTGTCGGCCACCGCCGACTCGTGCTCGACCAGTCGATGATCATGATGTCGCTCGACAACGCACTCGCGAACAATGCGCTGCGCAGGCACTTCGCCGCCGACCCCGCCTCATGGGCGGCTCGCGTCTACCTCGGCGCGGAGACCATGTCGCTTCGTTGAGCCACCGAAGCGCACCTCGCTGACCGTCATAGCCTCGACGAGGGCGAAGCTCACCGCGCGCATCTGTCCCGGGACGACCGCAGCCGCTCCGCAGTCGGGTCGGGAC
>DATKTF010000529.1:0-4283 GCA_035531255.1 Cellulomonadaceae bacterium | reverse complement strand
TTGGCCGCCGGCTTCACCCCGGTGATCACCCCGACCCTCGTGAAGCCGGAGATCATGGCCGGCACCGGGTTCCTCGGCGCGCACGCGGACGAGATCTACCGCCTCGAGGCGGACGACCTCTACCTCGTCGGCACCTCGGAGGTCGCTCTCGCGGGGTTCCATGCGAACGAGATCCTCGACCTGTCGGGCGGCCCGAAGAGGTACGCCGGCTGGTCGGCGTGCTACCGGCGGGAGGCGGGCTCGTACGGCAAGGACACCCGCGGGATCATCCGCGTCCACCAGTTCCACAAGGTCGAGATGTTCACCTACGTCCCGGTCGAGGAGGCCGCCGCCGAGCACGAGCGGCTGCTGGGCTGGGAGGAGCGGATGCTTGCGCTCGTCGAGCTCCCGTACCGGGTGATCGACACCGCGGCCGGCGACCTCGGCACGAGCGCCGCGCGCAAGTTCGACTGCGAGGCGTGGCTCCCGACGCAGAACCGCTACCTCGAGCTCACGTCGACCTCGAACTGCACCACGTTCCAGGCGCGGCGCCTGAACGTCCGCGAGCGCACCGACGGCGGGGAGACCCGGACGGTCGCGACGCTCAACGGCACGCTGGCCACGACCCGATGGATCGTCGCGATCCTGGAGAACCACCAGCAGGCCGACGGCTCGGTGCGCGTGCCGGTGGGGCTGCGTCCGTACCTGGGCGGCCTCGAGGTGCTCGAGCCGGTGGCCTCATGAGCCCGGTGCCGGCCCTCCCCGGCGGGCGTGTGCCGCACCTCGTCGCGCTCGACGTCGACGGCACGCTCGTGACCTACGCGGGCGAGCTGTCCGACGACGCGCGGGACGCCGTCACCCGGGTACGCGCCGACGGCCACCACGTCGTGCTGGCGACCGGTCGCTCGGTCCACGCCACAGTGCCCGTCGCCCACGATCTCGGGATCGCGGACGGCTGGCTGGTCTGCTCGAACGGGTCGGTGACGGTCCGTCTGAGCCCGGACGCCGAGGGCGGCTACGAGGTCGTCGACCAGGTCACGTTCGACCCGGCCCCCGCGCTGCGCCTGCTGCATGCCGAGCTGCCCGGCGCGCTGTTCGCGGTCGAGGAGGTCGGCGTCGGCTTCCGTCTGAACGCCCCGTTCCCCGAGGGTGAGCTCAGCGGGGTCCAGTCCGTGGTCGACATGGACGACCTCTGCAGCACGCACGTGACCCGTCTCGTGGTGCGCAGCCCGGGTCAGACGAGCGAGGAGTTCCACGAGGTCGTGCACCGGATGGGACTCGCCGACGTCAGCTACGCGATCGGGTGGACCGCCTGGATGGACATCGCACCGCACGGCGTCACCAAGGCCTCGGCCCTCGAGCAGCTGAGGCGTCGCCTCGCGATCGAACCGGGCGCGACGATCGCGGTCGGCGACGGCGGGAACGACCGCGAGATGCTCGAGTGGGCGGCTCGCGGGGTTGCCATGGGGCATGCCGACGCGAGCGTCCGGGAGGTCGCCGACGAGGTCACCGGAACCATCGAGGACGATGGTGTGGTAGCGCTCCTACGCAGTCTGCTAGCCTGACGGATCGCCCTTCGCGGAGCGTTCGCGCTGGTCGCCAGGTGGACCCGGGGGCCGTGCAGGGGCACAATCGGCGCTCGTGGCGCACATCGAGGACGTGGCGCGGGCCGCCGGCGTATCGACGGCGACCGTCTCGCGCGCGCTCCGGGACCTGCCCCACGTCTCCGAGGTCACCCGCGACCGGGTCCGCCAGGTGGCCCGCGAGCTCGGCTACGTGGCGTCCCCGTCGGCCGCCAGCCTCGCCTCCGGGCGTACCCGGACCATCGGTCTGCTGACTCCCTGGGTCAACCACTGGTTCTTCTCGAACGTGATCGACGGCGCCGAGCGCGCCCTGCGTGCCGAGGGGTTCGACGCGCTCCTCTACACGTTCGAGATCCCTCGCGACTGGCGTCGTCGGCAGGTCGACCCCGACGTCCTGCGTCGCCGCGTGGACGGGATCATCGTCGTCGGCATGCCCCTCGACCGCGACGAGGTCGACGCGCTGCTCGGGCTCGGGCACCCGGTGATCTTCATCGGGACCGGGGCGCCCGGCCAGGTGACCGTGCGTGTCGACGACTTCCGGACCGCCACCGAGGCGACCGAGCACCTGCTCGGCCTCGGCCACGTGATCATCGGGCACATCACCGGCTCCCCGCAGGACAACGCCCCGTGGGCGCCCCCGGTGGACCGCCGCTCGGGTTGGATGGACGCGATGGCGCGAGCAGGGTCGGCTCCGACCCCGGAGCTCGAGGTGAACGGCTACTTCGACGTCGAGGGCGGGCGCGAGTCGACCCGTCAGCTGCTCGCCCGACGCCCGGACGTCACCGCGATCTTCGCCGCGTCCGACGAGATGGCGATGGGCGCGATCCTCGCGGCGCGTGATCTCGGCCTGCGGGTGCCGGAGGATCTCTCGGTGATCGGCATCGACGGGCACGACCTCGGCGAGCTCGTCGGCCTCACGACGATGGCGCAGTCCGCCGAGGACCAGGGCACGACGGCCGCGACCCTTCTGCTCGGGATGATCACGGGAACCCCGGCGCCGGAGCAGGTGATCTTCCCGACCGAGCTGGTCGTGAGGACGTCGACGGCCCCTCCCCGCGACCGTGCGGCGGCGTCGCACTGACCTGACCGGGATCGGACGTCTGGTGCGACGGGGCGACCCGTCCGCGGCATCGACCCTGCGCAGGGGCCCGCCCCGTCGACCGATGACCGGTCCGTGACGAAATCGTGACGTGCGAAACCTTGACGGCGGGAGGGCGATGGATGTCAAGATCGACCTGCTCGTGTAAGCGTTTGCAGTGACCACCACCTGTCGTGCCAACGAGGTTGCGACTGGGAAGGAAAGACATGAAGCGAAACGCACGATTCGCCACAGCCGCAGTGGGCGTGGCGGCCCTCGCCACCGTTGCCGGATGCTCGAGCGGCTCCAGCAACACCCCGACCGCGTCGGCCGTGCCGACGTTGACCGGGGACTGCGCGCAGTACCAGGCCTACGCCGGGCACAGCGGCTCGACCGTGACGATGTTCGGGTCGATCCTCAGCCCGGAGTCCGACTCCCTCAACAAGTCCTGGGCCGATTTCCAGAAGTGCACCGGGATCACGATCCAGTACACCGGCTCGAACACGTTCGAGTCCGACCTGCCGGTCAAGGTCAACGGCGGCAACGCGCCGAACCTGGCGATCATCCCGCAGCCCGGTCTGCTGCAGCAGATGGTGGCGACCGGCACGGTGAAGAAGCCCCCGGCCGGCACGGTCGCCAACGAGGCCAACTGGAACGACGCGTGGAAGGGCTACGGCTCGGTCGACGGCACGTTCTACGCGGCCCCCATGAGCGCGAACATGAAGTCGCTCGTGTGGTACTCGCCCAAGTACTTCGCCGACAACGGCTTCAAGGTCCCGACCACCTGGGCCGAGATGATGACGCTGTCGGCCCAGATGGCCTCCAAGATGACCGGCGCGGCGAAGCCGTGGTGCGGCGGCATCGGGTCCGGCACGGCGAGCGGCTGGCCGGCGACCGACTGGCTCGAGGAGGTCGTGCTCGGGACGTACGGCGGCCAGGTCTACGACGACTGGATCAGCCACAAGGTCAAGTTCTCCGACCCGCAGATCCAGACGGCGATGCAGACGGTCGCGACCTGGCTGCAGAACCCGGCGTGGGTCAACGGCGGCTACGGCAACGTCGCGACGATCGCGACGACCACGTTCCAGGACGCGGGTCTCCCGATCCTCAAGAACGAGTGCGGGATGCTCCAGCAGGCGTCGTTCTACGAGGCGCAGTGGCCGAAGGGCACCAAGGTCGCGGCGGACGGCGACGTGTTCGCGTTCAAGCTGCCGGCCGTCGACCCGTCCATCTCGAACCCCGTCGAGGGCGGCGGCGAGTTCGTCACCGCGTTCGCTGACGACCCGGCCACGCAGGCCGTGCAGAACTACCTGTCCAGCCCGCAGTGGGCGGACAGCCGGATCAAGGTCGCACCGGGTTGGGTCTCGGCGAACGAGAAGGTCGACCAGACCCTCTACACCGACCCGATCGACCAGCTGTCCGCGAAGTACCTGGCCGACCCGACCGCCACGTTCCGGTTCGACGCCTCTGACGCCATGCCGGCAGCCGTCGGTTCCGGTGCGGAGTGGAAGGCGATGGTGGACTGGTTCGGCAGCGGCAAGTCGATCAAGGACGTCGCCGCAGAGATCGATGCAGCCTGGCCGACCAGCTGAGCTCACCGGTAGAACATGAGTGACACCTGAGGTGCTTCGGTCCGCGGGCAC
>DATKTF010000528.1:0-2282 GCA_035531255.1 Cellulomonadaceae bacterium | reverse complement strand
GATCGGTGGTGCCGTGCCGAGCGCTGGTGCCGTGCCGAGCGGTGATCGCGCCCCGGGCGGCGGTGCGCCACGGTCCCGCGACGGCGGGATCGACGCTAGAGGTTGACGCGGCGTCAAGGTCAAGTGGCGCCGCTGTGCTGGTTCTGGGCGAGTCCCGAGAGCCGTAGCCAGCCCCTACGCTGACCTCATGACGACGAGTGAGGCCGCGCCCGGTCAAGCTGTCCCGACCGAACGGGAGATCCTCGGCTGGCAGGAGTTCGGTGACGCGACCCGCGAGATGGCGCGCGCCGTCCTGGCCTCGGACTTCGTGCCCGACGTCGTCGTCGCGGTCGCGCGTGGCGGGCTCCTCCCGGCCGCAGCGATCGCCTACGCGCTCGACGTCAAGGTGATGGGCACGCTCAACGTGGAGTTCTACACCGGCATCGACACGCGGCTGACCGACCCGGTGGTGCTGCCGCCGCTCCTGGACACCAACGCGCTCGTCGGGAAGCGGGCGCTGGTCGTGGACGACGTCGCGGACACCGGGGAGACGCTCGCCCTCGTGCTGCGGCTGGTCGCCGCGCACTGCGCGGAGGCACGATCGGCGGTGCTGTACGCGAAGCCCCACTCGATCATCGACCCCGACCTCGTGTGGCGCCGGACCGCGCGATGGATCACGTTCCCGTGGTCGGCCCTCCCACCGGTCACCGTCTGACGCAGCCGGCGCCCCGACCCTGGCGTCGGGCCACCAGGGTGATCCCCTACGATGGTCGAACAGGCGACGACCCGACCATCATCGGCGAGCCTCCGGAAGAACAGGTCGGGCCTCGAACGGCCCGCCCCCAGTAGAACCGGACGGGGCAGGCCCGTCACAGCCGTCGACGAGAGGCCGACCGCACGTTCCCGACCAGGGCGCGGGTGCGTCGGCAAGCGGGGTGGTACCGCGGTGGTGACCGGGGCGGTCGGGTGGCCGTCCGGCGACCGTCGTCCTCGCAGCCCGGTAGATGCGACGGTACGAACGACCCCAGGAGCCCGACGTGGCCTATCCCTTGCACCGCGACGACGACGGCGTGACCGCCTCGCCGGACCTCCCTGCCCTCGAGCGCGACGTCCTCGCCTACTGGGCGCAGGATGCGACCTTCCAGGCCTCGGTGGACCAGCGACCGGCCGGTCATGACGGCGACAACGAGTTCGTCTTCTACGACGGCCCGCCGTTCGCGAACGGTCTGCCGCACTACGGCCACCTGCTGACGGGCTACGCGAAGGACATCGTCGGGCGGTACCAGACCCAGCGGGGCAGGCGCGTCGAGCGACGCTTCGGCTGGGACACGCACGGTCTGCCCGCGGAGCTCGAGGCCGAGAGGGTCCTCGGGATTACCGACAAGTCGCAGATCGACGAGATGGGCATCGCCGCGTTCAACGACGCGTGCCGCGCCTCGGTCCTCAAGTACACCGTCGAGTGGCAGGACTACGTCACGCGCCAGGCGCGGTGGGTGGACTTCGAGCACGACTACAAGACGCTCGACCTCACCTACATGGAGTCGGTGATCTGGGCGTTCAAGCAGCTCCACGACAAGGGGTTGGCCTACGAGGGCTACCGCGTGCTGCCGTACTGCTGGCGCGACGAGACGCCGCTGTCGAACCACGAGCTCGGGATGGACGCCGACGTCTACCAGTCCCGCCAGGACCCGGCCGTGACCGTCGGCGTCCGGCTCGAGACCGGTGAGCTCGCCCTGATCTGGACGACGACGCCGTGGACCCTGCCGTCCAACCTCGCCGTCGCAGTGGGGCCGGAGATCGCCTACGTCGTGGTCGTCCCGGCGGAAGGCGCACTCGCGGGGGACCGCGTCCTGATCGCCGACTCCCGGCTCGCGTCGTACGCACGCGAGCTCGGCGAGTCCCCGGAGGTCGTCGCGCGGCTGACGGGTGCCGAGCTGGTCGGCCGGACGTACACCCCGATCTTCGGCTACTTCGCCGGCCGCCCGCACGTGCACCAGGTGCTCGCCGCCGACTACGTGACCACCGAGGACGGCACCGGGCTCGTGCACCTCGCACCGGCGTTCGGCGAGGACGACATGCTCGCGTGCGACGCCGCCGGGATCACCCCGGTGGTCCCGGTCGACTCCAAGGGCCGCTTCACCGCCGAGGTCCCCGACTACGCGGGCCTGCAGGTCTTCGATGCCAACCCGCGCGTGATCGCCGACCTCAAGTCGGGCACCGGTGACCTGGCGAGCGTCGACGTCGCGCACCGGGCGGTCCTCGTCCGCCATGAGACGTACCAGCACTCGTACCCGCACTGCTGG
>DATKTF010000527.1:0-5840 GCA_035531255.1 Cellulomonadaceae bacterium | reverse complement strand
CTTCCCTCGAGCGCACCGTCCGCCGACGTGGACACGCTGGTGGCCGCGGTGGGGTCCGTGGGCTTCCCGCTCTTCGTCAAGGCGGTCGCGGGTGGTGGCGGTCGAGGCATGCGCCGGGTGGAGTCACCTGGTGACCTCCCTGACGCGCTCGCCGCCGCGATGCGCGAGGCGAACGGCGCGTTCGGCGACCCCACCGTCTTCCTGGAGCGCGCGGTCCTGCGACCGCGCCACATCGAGGTCCAGGTCCTTGCCGACACCCAGGGCGAGGTCGTCCACCTGTTCGAGCGTGACTGCTCGGTGCAGCGGCGCCACCAGAAGGTGGTCGAGATCGCTCCGGCCCCGGGTCTCGACCCGGACCTGCGCGCCGTTCTGTGCCGCGATGCGGTCGCGTTCGCCCGCAGCATCGGGTACCGGAACGCGGGCACCGTCGAGTTCCTCGTCGACACGGTGGGGGATCGCGCCGGCACGCACGTCTTCATCGAGATGAACCCGCGGATCCAGGTCGAGCACACCGTGACCGAAGAGGTCACCGACATCGATCTCGTGCAGTCCCAGATGCGCATCGCCGCCGGGGAGAGCCTTGCCGAGCTCGGCATCAGTCAGGAGTCCATCCGGGTGAACGGGGTGGCGCTGCAGACCAGGATCACGACCGAGGACCCGTCGAACGGATTCCGTCCGGACACCGGACGGATCATCACGTACCGCTCGCCCGGAGGGGCCGGGGTGCGGCTGGACGGCGCGACCGCGTCCGCGGGCAGCGAGGTCAGCGGCCACTTCGACTCGATGCTCGTCAAGCTCACGTGCCGGGGCCGCGACCTTCCGACCGCGGTCGCGCGCGCGCGGCGTGCGCTGGCCGAGTTCCGCATCCGCGGGGTCAGGACGAACATCTCGTTCCTGCAGGCCGTCCTCGCCGATCCGGAGTTCGTCGCGGGTCACCTGTCGACCGGGTTCATCGACGAACGCCCTGAGCTCCTGTCGACGCGGACGAGTGCCGACAGGGGTACTCGACTGTTGAGCTACCTCGCGGACGTGACCGTGAACCGCCCGCACGGGTCGCGGCCCGCGGATGCCGTGGAGCCTCGGACGATGCTGCCTGCGCTCGACCTGAGCGCCCCTGCGCGGGACGGGTCGCACCAGCGGATCCGAGAGCTCGGGCCCGAGGGGTTCGCGGCCGCGCTGCGCGCCCAGACCGCTCTGGCGGTCACGGACACGACGTTCCGTGACGCGCACCAGTCACTTCTCGCCACTCGCGTACGGACCCGCGACCTCGTCGCAGTCGCTCCCTACGAGGCCCGACTGCTCCCGAACCTGTTGAGCCTCGAAGCATGGGGAGGAGCCACCTACGACGTCGCGCTGCGGTTCCTCGGCGAAGACCCGTGGGAGCGCCTCTCCGAGCTCCGGGACGCCGCGCCGACGATCGCACTGCAGATGCTGCTGCGCGGACGCAACACCGTCGGGTACACCCCGTACCCCACGCGTGTCGCCGAGGCGTTCGTCCAGGAGGCCGCAGCGACCGGCGTCGACATCTTCCGGATCTTCGACGCACTCAACGACGTCACGCAGATGCGTCCGGCGATCGACGCGGTGCGCGCCACCGGCACGGCCGTCGCGGAGGTCGCCTTGTGCTACACGGGGAACCTGAGCGATCCGGCCGAGCACCTCTACACGCTCGACTACTACCTCGCACTCGCCGAGCGCATCGTCGATGCGGGTGCCCACGTGCTCGCCATCAAGGACATGGCCGGGCTGCTCCGCCCGTCAGCAGCCACCGAGCTGGTCACGGCGCTGCGTGCACGGTTCGACCTGCCGGTCCACCTGCACACGCACGACACCGCTGGGGGACAGGTCGCCACTCTCCTGGCGGCGGCGGCCGCGGGCGTCGACGCGGTGGACGTCGCGAACGCGGCCATGGCGGGCACGACGAGCCAGCCGTCGATGTCCGCTCTCGTCGCTGCGCTCGAGCACACACCACGAGACACCGGTCTGAGCCTCCAGGCGACCTGCGACCTCGAACCGTACTGGGAGGCCGTCCGGCGTCTGTACCGGCCGTTCGAAGCCGGGCTCCCGGGCCCGACCGGCCGTGTGTACGACCACGAGATCCCGGGTGGGCAGCTGTCGAACCTCAAGCAGCAGGCGATCGCACTCGGGCTGGGCGCGCGGTTCCACGAGATCGAGGTGATGTACGCCGCGGCGGACCGGATCCTCGGACGGCCGGTCAAGGTCACGCCGACGTCCAAGGTGGTCGGTGATCTCGCGCTGCACCTGGTCGCCCGGGGCGCGGACCCCGACACGTTCGAGGCCGACCCCGAGGATGTGGACCTCCCGGCGAGCGTCGTCGGGTTCCTGTCGGGGGAGCTCGGGGTGCCGCCCGGTGGGTGGCCCGAGCCGTTCCGGACGCGTGCGTTGGCCGGTCGCGTCCTGAGGCCCGGCGTCACCCCGCTCACCGACCAGGACGAGCGCGACCTCGCCGAAGGGTCGGAGTCGCGCCGTGACCGGCTCAACCACCTGCTGTTCCCCGGGCCGACCAAGGACTACCAGACGTCTCGGACCTCGTACGGTCACGTGAGCGTGCTGAGCACGATCTGCTACCTGCATGGGATGCGCCCCGGCGAGGAGATCGAGATCGAGCTCGAGCGAGGTGTGCGACTGCTCGTCGGCCTCGAGGCGATCGGCGAGCCCGACGAGCGCGGGTTGCGCACGGTCGTGTTCACCATGAACGGACAGCTTCGTCCGCTTCAGGTGAGGGATCGATCGGTCGACGTCGACGTCGCCGCCACGGAGAAGGCCGACCCCGGGCACCCCGGGCACGTCGCTGCGCCCTTTGCCGGAGCGGTGACGCCCGTGGTCCAGGAGGGGCAGGCGGTCCAGGCCGGTCAGATCGTCGCGACGGTCGAGGCCATGAAGATGGAAGCAGCCATCACGACGGTGGTCGGGGGACGGGTGCAACGGCTCGCGATCGGCGCGGTCCAGCAGCTCGAGGGCGGCGACCTCGTGATGATCATCGGGTAGACCACCCCCGACGTATCCAGGAACGTGCCAGCGTGGAGGAGGAGAGTAGGGACATGGAGACGGACCTGACCTTCTGGGGGCATGCGTGCGTCGAGCTCTCGCGTGCCGGCCGGAGCCTGCTGATCGATCCGGGCTCGTTCAGTGACCGGACACCCCTCACGACGGTCGACGCCGTCCTGGTGACCCACGAGCACGCCGACCACGTCGTCGTGGACGAGCTCGCGGCCGCTGTCGCGAATCGTTCGCATCTTGAGGTATGGGCGCCCGCGAGCGTGGTGGACCAGATCGTCGCCGCCGGCGCACCGGGGGAGCGGGTGCACACGGTCCGGGGCGGGGACCGTTTCACCGCGGCGGATTTCGACGTGGCGGCGGTGGGCGAGCTGCACGCGCTCATCCACACGGACGTGCCGCGGGTCGCGAACGTCGCCTTCGTCATCGACGGTGCGATCCTGCACCCGGGTGACTCCTTCACCGGTCCCGGTGCAGGGGAGGAGATCGCGGTCCTTCTCGCACCCGTCGCTGCACCGTGGCTCTCGGTGGGTGAGGTGATCGACTTCGTGCGCGCGGTGCGACCCGGCCTCGTCGTCCCCATCCACAGCGCATTGTTGAGCGACGTCGGGAATGCCCTGGTCGATCGCCTCGTCGCGGGCATGGGCCGTGCGGGCTACCGACGCCTGGCGGTGGGCGAGACGGCACGGGTCGAGCACTGACCCGGGATCACCGCAGGAGCTGACGGGTGAGGGCCGTCAGGGTCTAGCGTGACGGATGAAGCCGACGATCGGAGACCCCGTGTCCGTTCCCACGCCCCGCGACGCTGATGCCGCACCGCTGTCCTTCGACGAGCTGGCGATCCTCGAGCTCGACGAGACCATACCGCCGAGGCCCGAGGAAGACGCTGCCGACGTCGCGCGGGCGACGCCGGACGCCCATGGTCACGGAGCCGGTACGGGCCCCGTGGGCGCGGTGGACCCAGCGGACCCCGCGCGCTCAGCCGGCGGTTGACCGGACCTTCGCGTACGCCCGGAGCAACCTGACCAGGCCGGACACGGCGACGGCGGTCCCGACTGCCGCCACCACCCAGTTGAGCCAGACGCCACCGTTCCGGAGGGCTGACACCTGCATCGCCGTGATGACGCCTCCGAGCACGAGGCTCAACGTCGGCGACCACCACCATCGGTCCTGCAGCAGGATCGGAGCAGCCGAGTCCGGCGAGCCGAGCTCCGCCACGTCAGCGTCTCTCGCGTCGGATTCGTCGGGTCGTGTGGTGTCGTCACGCATGTCATCAGGATGACACGCTCGTCACGTGGCTCACGCCAGGGGACGAGCGGGCGGCGGGCGCCTGGGCGCGACCGCGTCCCGGAATTCGCCGCGATGGGGTCGTGATGTCATAATGTGCCTTATCGGCGAAGACGGATCGTGCGCTCGGGCGCGTGCAGATCTCGCTCCCGGACGCGACGCCGGCAACGCACAAGGTCGTGACGACGACCTCCCGCACGACGCACTCGACCCGCCATCGCCGAGCGCGCCACCGTCGATCTCGCTCAGTGGGTTCGCTCCGAGCGGTGCGTCAGATGCCGAACCGGCTGTGGGGTCGGTCGTCGTGCGGTCGCCGAGTCGGCCAACATGTCTGACCCGTCCAGGGTCGGCGCGCGGTCCATCTGGGCGAAGGGCCACCCGTGTGTCGGATGTCCGTCCGCCGTGTCGGACGGCGTGTGCCACGAGGTTCGACCGTGCGCATCCCCCATATAGTTGACAGATCAACTATTGTCTGACCTCGCTGGTGCGCTGGCCTCGTCGAGCTGTCGACGCTGCTCGGCTGTCGGGATCCAGCGACCGGCGGCCGCATTGGCTCGGACCTGCGCTGGCGTGCGGGCACCAGCGATGACGGACGCGACCTCGGGGCGCGCCGTCAACGCACCGATCGCGAGAGACAGGATCGGCACCCCCCACTCCCCCGCCAGCACCGACAGGGAGTCGATCACGTCGAAGTTCGCTGCGCTGAGGCGCTCCGGATGGCGCGCGAGCCGGGTGCCTTCGGGGGCCTTCTCCCCTCGCCGATACTTGCCGGTGAGCAGCCCCGAAGCGAGCGGGTAGTACGGAAGCACACCGACCCCGAATCGGAGCGCGGCGGGCAAGAGGTCGCGCTCCGCGGCACGTCGCAGGAGGTTGTACTCGTTCTGCGCCGAGACGAACCGCACCGTCCTCTGGTCGCGCGCGGTCCAGTCAGCGTCTGCAACCTGCCAGGCCGCGAGGTTCGACGACCCGACGTACCTCACCTTCCCCTCGGAGACGAGCTCGTCAAGCGCCTGCAGCGTCTCGGACACCGGAGTCAGCGGATCGTGCGCGTGCAGCTGGTAGAGGTCGATGTGGTCGGTCCGGAGCCGCCGGAGCGACCCTTCGACCGCGCGCCGGACGTAGCGCCGAGATCCGCGGGCCCCCCAGTCCGCACCGTTGAGCCCGCGCGCGTCCATCCCGAACTTGGTCGCGAGCACCACCTCGTCACGATGGGCTCCCAGCGCAACACCCAGGAGCTCCTCGCTCTCGCCGGGGACCGAGCCGTACACGTCGGCGGTGTCGAAGAAGGTGATCCCTTCGTCGAGCGCGGCCCCCACGATCCCTCCGACCGACTCGGGAGCTGCCGTGGCGCCGAACGTGTTGCACCCGAGACCCGTCGCGGAGACCATCAGCCCCGACGAACCGAGTTGGCGGTATGATGAAAGTTCGTGCCTGGCGATCTCAGCGCTCATACGCCTCACCGTATCGAGTTCCGCGCCACCGTCAGCACCATCCGCGTTCCCGGCGACCGCCACCTGTTCACCGGACCTTCACGT
>DATKTF010000526.1:0-4749 GCA_035531255.1 Cellulomonadaceae bacterium | reverse complement strand
GTTCCACGCCTCGTGCAGCGGCTCGATCAGGGCGCGGCACGCAGCCACGCGCTCCGGGTCGCCCGAGATCGACGCCCCGACGAGCTCCCGCAGCAGGAACGTGTAGATCGAGAGCAGGTTCTGCGCGCCGTCCCAGAGATCCACGTCGAGGGAGCACATGAGCTCCGTGACGATCTCCTGCGCGTGGCTCAGGTGGCCGGTCGCCTCGCCGCGCTCCCCCGTCCGCAGGGCGCGCTCGCCACGGTCGACGTCCACGAGGAGTCGGTCGTACAGCATCGTCAGCAGACGGGTCGGGCCCGCGGTCGCGACGGCGTCGGCCAGGTATCGGGACCGGATGTCGTAGAGGTTCATGGAGTCCTTCGTCCGGGTCAGAACTTGAGCGCGCTGGTCGACGACGAGCTCGAGGACGAGCTCGACGAGGAGGTGAGCGAGTCGAGCTGGCTCGTGAGATAGGACGACTGGGCGTTGAGGTTGCTCAGCGAGACCTCGAGGTCCGAGTACGTCTTCTCGAGGGCTGTCCGGCGCAGCGTGAGCGTCGTGCTCCAGTCCGAGATCTGCTTGTTGAGATCGTCGCTGATGCCCTGCTGACTCGAGATGCTGGCGGTGATCGTCCCCGTGGTCGGGTCGGAGGCCTGCGTCGCGACGGACTGGAGCGCGGACGCGACCCCGGTGAGCACGGCCTGGACCTGCGTCGGGTTGGCGGCCAGCGCCGCGGAGAAGAGGTTGGCGTCGTAGGTGACGGTCCCGTCCTGGTTCAGCACGATGCCGATGGTCGACGGGGAGATGCCGTTCACGGGCGTCGAGGCCGCAGCGAGGACCGCGTCCGAGAGCCGCCGCACGTTGCTCTGTCCCGAGAGCACACCACCGGAGACGATGCTTCCGCCGTCGCTCGCGGTCGTCGTCGTCGCCGCCGTCTGGCTGGAGATCTCGGAGAGCACGGTCGAGATGTTGGTGACGAGGTTGGACGCGACGGTCGAGATCCCGGACGTGTCCTGCGACATCGTGATGGTCACGGGCGAGGCGCCGGACGCGGTCACTGCGTTGACGGTGACGTTCACCCCGGTGAGCAGGTTCCCGAAGGTGTTCGACGACGACGTGACGGCCTGGGCGCTGGTCGAGCCGGGCCACAGCGTGATCTGGGCATCCGCGGCTGCCGTCGTCGCAGAGCTGCGACCGACGACCGGCGTGGGAGGCGTCGCGCTCGTGAGGTCGGCCGAGGTCACCGTTCCGGCATACAGGTCGAAGGCCGAGCTGGCGCCCGTCTTTCCGGTGAGCTGCAGTCGCGACTGGGTCGGGGAGATCGTCACGACGCTCGCCGAGACCCCGGTGTTCGCACCGTTGATCGCGGTCGCGAGGCCGGCCAGCGTCGTGATCCCGGTGAGGTCGAAGGTCGTCGTCGTGGCGCTCGCCCCCGAGCCGGTGACGATCGTCGCCGAGGACGGCATCGTCCCCCCGAAGACCCCGGCGGCGTCAGAGACGATGGCAGTTGCGGAGGTCTGTGCTGCGGCGAGCGCGTCGACGGTGAAGGCGAGGGAGGACGGCACGGCGCCGGTCGTGGTCGTGGCGGTGGCCGACGAGGACGACGAGCTCGCGGTCACGGACTGCCACGTGGTCGCGGCTGCGGCCGTCGTCGCGCTCGAGGCGAGCGAAGCGACCTTGACGTTCAAGGACTGGAGCGCCGCGACGAGTGTGTCGTTCTTGCTGACCTGCTGCTGCAGCAGGGCCTGCGGCTGAGCCTCGATCTGCATGAGGCTGTTGATGATGCTGGTGGTGTTCAGGCCGCTGATCAGCCCGTCGATCGCCGCTGTCGCCACCACTGCCTCCTCGTTCGTTGCGGGTCCGTCGCATGCGCCGTCGGTCCGGGTGACCCGGAGGAGGCAGGAGTGCGCCGGCGGTGGGCGGACGGTCGAGGTCCGTCCACCGCCGGGTCGTGCGGTTCAGCTGGTCGTGCGGTTCAGCTGGTCACGATGTCGATCACTGCAGGAGCTTGAGCACGTCCTGCGGGAGCGACTTGGCCTGCGCGAGCATCGCCGTGCCGGCCTGGGAGAGGATCTGCGACTTCGTGAAGTCGACCATCGTCGCGGCCATGTCGGTGTCGCGGATGCGGCTCTCCGACGCGGTCACGTTCTGCAGCGCCACGTTCTGGTTGTTGATGATGTGGTCGAACTGGTTCTGCGTGGCACCGAGGTTGGCACGCTCGGTCGACACCTTGTTGATCGCTGCGTCGATCGCCGTGATCCCGGCCTCGGCACCGGTCTCCTGGGTGAAGCCGATCGTGTCGGCGGGGATGTCCGCAGCCGTGGCAGGCGCCGTGGCGGAGCCGTTGGTGAGCGTCAGCCCGGTGGCCGTCCCGCCCGCAGTCATGGCGTTCGCACCGAACGTCTTGTCAAGTGCGGCCTGCAGCGTGGTCAGCGCGGCGCCCGCGGTTGCAGCGCCCGAGAAGTCGACCGACTTCAGGTTGAGCTGCTTGCCGTTGAGCGTGACGGTGCCGTTGAGCTGCGAGAAGGCGCCGAGACTCGTGAAGTCGTTGTTGACGGTCGGTGCTCCACCCGCGGTGGACTGCACGTTGCTGATCGTCTCGACGCCGGGGGTGCCGACAGCGAGAGCGGTCGTCACGGCACCGGAGCTCGCACCGTCAGCGACGGTCTTGGTGACGTCGAGGGTGTTGACGCCCAGTCCCGCCGAGCTGGCATCCGTGCCGATCGCGACGCCGACCGTCTGGCCGATGTTCGCCCCGACCTGGAAGTTGGAGCTGTAGTTGCCGTCGAGCAGCGTCTTGCCGTTGAACTGCGTGCTCGTGGCGATGCTGTCGAGCGTCGTCTTGAGCTTCGTGATCTCTGTCTGGATGTTGGCGCTGGCGTCCGTGGTCAGCGCACCGGAGTTGGCGCCCTGGACCGAGAGGTCACGCATGCGCTGGAGGATCGAGGTGGTCTCGTTGAGCGCACCTTCAGCGGTCTGCACGACGGAGATGCCGTCCTGCGCGTTGCGGATGCCGACGGTGATGCCGCCCATCTGCGAGCGCATGCCCTCGGAGATGGCCAGGCCGGCAGCGTCGTCGGCCGCGGTGTTGATGCGGAAGCCGGACGACAGCTTCTGCAGCGAGCTGGCCAGCTGGTTCTGAGTGTTGGTGAGGTTGTTCGCCGCGTTGAGTGCGGCGAGGTTCGTCTGAACTGAGAGACCCATGGTGGAACTCCTCCTTGATTCGGGTCGAAGCCGAAGCCCGTCCGTGGGCTACACCGGTCCTATCGGGACCGGCCCTCGGGTGTTGAGAAGTCCGGTGGAGAGATTTTCGGACCGCGGCGCGCGGACGCGGAGACACCGAACGGGCACCCCCGCAGGAGCGCCCGTCGCGTCGCGGTCACGAGCATGGTCACCCGGCCACGGCAGTCAGATCGACCACCGCACCCACCGGCTGCTCGTGCGGCAACGGCACCACCCCGTGCGGAGCAGGCGGCGTCATGAACCCGGACACCTTGGCGCTCTCGGCCGCCCGCGCCGCGACCGACGCGAAGTACGCCTGCCTGCGCCGCTCGGCGACCCCGTCGGGCCGCTCGGCCGCCGGGACGAGCTGCGGGTCGAGGCTCGCGTTCATGCCGTCCTTGAGCAGCGCGAGCGCCTCGGACCGGAGCTGGCTCACCCGCGACTGCGTGACGTCGAGCTCCTCGGCGAGCTCGACGACGGGACGGTCCTGGAAGAACAGCTGCTCGATCACGTAGCGCAGCCGCTCGGGCAGCGTCTGCACCGCGGCCTTGAGGAAGGTCAGGCGCTCGGTGGTCAGCAGCAGCTCTTCCGGCCCTGGCGCGTCGTCGCTGAGGACGTCGGCGAGCGGGTTGACGGACGCGTCGATGCTCAGCACGCGGCGCTCGCTGTCGTGGCGTGCCGCGTCGACGCCCGCGACGTCGGTGCCGATCGCCGCGGCGAGCTCCTCACGCGACGGTGCGCGCCCGAGGGTCGACGTCAGGCGGTCGCTCGTGCTCGAGAGCTCGCGGGCCCGCTGACGGGCGCCACGGCTGGCCCAGTCCATCGACCGCAGCTCGTCGAGCAGGGCGCCCCGGATGCGCAGGGCCGCGTACCGGCCGAACGGCACGCCGGTGCTTGCGTCGTAGGCGCGGGAGGCGAGGACGAGGGCGAGGCTGCCCGCCGAGGCGAGGTCGTCGCGTGACACCGACGACGGCACGCGCATGAGGACCTCGTTGACGTGGTAGCCCACCAGGGGGAGGTGCGCGACGACCATGTCGCTCATCTGCTGCTCTGTCATCTCGGGCACCGGACGGTTCTCGACGGTGGCGCAGCCCTCCTTGAGGAGTTTGAAGGAGAAAGTTCTCACGTTCACCCCATGGGACTAGGACCAACCGCCCACGTCACGGGCGGGATGTCCGCTTCCGTCGGGGTATGCCCGAATGGCACGTCGCGCCGGACCCGCGTGTCGGTCCCCTCCGATGGCTACCGTGAACCTGTATTCCGCGCGAACCTCCCCCACCGGGCGCGAGGTCCCGCCACCCGGCACCAGATCCGTTCACCCGAATTGGTCACAACCGGTGCCGCACGGTCGATCAAGGACTCAGACACGAGTGGCTACGGTCCGGGAACCGGGCTCGCAACAGAGAGGTCGACGGTCACGATGGGCCTGATGCAGCTGTCCGACGTTCTGTGGCAGGAACGTCATCTGCTCGAGCTCCTGCTGTTCAAGCTGGAGGAGGAGCAGATGATCCTCACCAGCGGGCGCACACGCTGGCTCGGCCACGCGAC
>DATKTF010000525.1:0-2938 GCA_035531255.1 Cellulomonadaceae bacterium | reverse complement strand
GGCGGAACGCTCTCCTTGTGGGCGAGAGTGACGGGTCTTGACCGGGGTCTCCGGTCTCCTCCACTATCGCCGCTCCGCGGTGGCCCGGAGTGGGCACATGGACCTAGGTCCCGACGCCCGACCTCACCAGGTCGAGTCGCCCCGGATCACCACGTCGCTGCCACCGTCGACGAACACGACCTGACCGCACAGATGGGTGTTCTCCTCGCTGCCGAGCCACGACATCAGCCGTGCGACGACGATCGGCTCGGCGATGCCGTTGAGCGGCATCGGGACCATCTGGAGGATCGCCGTCCGGGCTTCTTCGGTCGCGATCATGTCGGCGGTCATCGGGGTCGCGATGATGCCGGGGGCGACGGCGTTGAGCGGGATCGACGCTCCTGCCCAGTCGGCGGTCGGAGCGGTGCGGCGGACCCACTGGGCGAACGCCTTCTTGGTCGATCCGTAGATCAGCGCGCCGGTGGTCTCGGGCTCGCGGGCGAGGACCTCCGCGCGCGCGAGCGCCGCAGGCTCGTCGCGTGCGGTCATCGCGGCGACCAGCTCGTCGTCGACCGGCATGAGGCTGGCCATCGAGGCGACACCCACGGCGCGTGGCGCGGCCGACGACAGCAGGAGCGGTCTCAGCCCCTCGAGCGTCGCGACCATGCCGAAGAAGTTCACGGCGACGGTCGCAGGGATCGGCGCTGCCAGCCCGGCGATCGCGTAGACGGCGTCGATCGCGCCACCCGCGGCGTCACGGACCGCCTCGACGAGACCCGTCCGGCCGTCGACCGTGGTGAGGTCGACCACGACGTCCGCGTCGTGGATGTCCACCCCGATCACCCGCTCTCCGCGGGACTCGAGCAGCTCCTTGGTCGACTTGCCGATGCCCGAGGCGGAACCGGTGACGACAGCCGTGCGTGCCATGTCAACCTCCGTGTCGACGAAACCCTAGGGGGTATCCACATCGTCCTGCGGAGGCCTCTGGTCGGCAACCGGACGAGCGGCGCGAGGAGCCGGGTTCAACCGGCCGTGGCGAGCACCGCGATCATCCAGAAGCCGTAGCCGAGCGTCAGGACGCCGAGGGTCGTGACCCCCGCCGTCACGCGGCGTCGCCCGACGTCGCCGAGCCCCAGGTCCAGCAGGATCGAGCGGACGCCGAGCATCGCGTGCCACGTGACCGCGACCAGGAACAGCGACTCGATCACGACGATGACCGGGTTTCCCAGGTAGGCGAGCACCTGCGCGTAGTCCCGCAGGCCGCCCGGCGACTGGACCACGAAGTGCTGGGCGACCAGGTGGACGACGACCAGCACCAGCAGGGCCCCACCCGTGATCACCTGGAGGAGCCAGCCCCATCCGCCGCCCGCCGACCGGACGGGTCGGTCGGCCTGCGCTCGCCGTCTCGACACCGCGACCTCTACCGCCGGCTCGCCGTGCTCACGGCCCACGTTGACGCTCACCGCTCAGCCCTCCGTCAGCAGGGCCACGGCCGCGGCGACCAGGACCACGACGCTCACCGCGGCGACCCAGGCCAGCAAGGCCTTCTGCCGCCGCACCGCGATGCCCGTGCCCACCAGGCCGACCCGGACACCGTTCGCGGCGTGCCACACCACCGCGAGGAACAGCACCAGGTCGACGGCGACGAACGCACGCGTCCCGGCGATCGACAGGAACGTGTCCCACGACGAGGAGCCGCGCACCAGCAACGAGAGCACCATGAGGTGCAGGTAGAGATAGCCGACCAGGATCAGCGCCGACACCCGGTTCGCCACGAACCCCCAGCTCCCCGTCCCGCTGCCGGGCCGGATCAGCCAGCCGCGCAGGCCGCGGCGTCCGTCGCTCCTCATCGTTCCACCGCCCGTCCTGCGCGTCCGCCCGTCCGTGCCGCGCCGTCATCTCGCCTACGGCGCGTCAACCGTTGCCGGGTGAGCGCACCGCGGAGGCTCATGATCCCGCCGGCGGGATCGGCGCCCGTCGGGCAGACCTGGCTGCAGGCGAAGCTGAGGTGGCAGCGCCAGCACCCGTGGTGGTCGTCGACGAGGTCGAGCACCGATCGGGGGTCCGCGCCCCGGGGCTCGGCGACCACCCGCCACGCGGCGCCGAGCGCGGCCGGTCCGAGGTAGTCGGGATCGGTGGCGGCGATCGGGCACGCCGAGACGCACAGCCCGCACTCGACGCAGTCCTCGAGCCGCACGGGCGTCGGCAGGTACGCCGGCACGACCTCGCGGCTCGTCCGGATCAGCGGGCGCCCGGTCTGCTCGATGCGCTCGTAGAGCTCGGTCATGTCGACGACGAGGTCGCTCACCCTCGGGGCGTTGGCGACCGGCTCGATGGTGACCACCCCGGGTGGGAGATCCTCGAGCCGTGTCACGCAGCCCAGCACCTCGGCACCGTTCACGCGGACTCCGCAGGTGCCGCACGAGGAGTGGCTGCACGAGTGGCGCACGGTCAGCGTCGGGTCCGTGTGCCACCGGACGCTGCGCAGTGCGTCGAGCACTGTCGTGATCGGTTCGGTCGGCACGACGTAGTCCGTCATCACCGCCGCGGGCCAGCCGGGCTTCCAACGGGACACCCGCAGGTCGCGGGTCGACGTGCTGGGGGTGCCGGACGTCCCCGGAGCGGCGGGGCGGACGCCCGGAGCCGCCGTAGCGGACATCGTGGCGGACCCCGCGCGCGGCGCTGTGGCGGTCGAGGCGGCGGCAGGCGCCGCCGTGCGCCGCGGGGACGCAGCGATCGGTGGGCGCCCGGATGCTCGTCGGGCGGTGGAGTACGCGGTGTGCGGGAGCAGCGGGTACTCCCGGGTGCGGCACGGTGCGTCGAGGCCGAGGGTGCGGCACGCCACGTCGGCGGTCGCCTCGGCCATCGCCCGGAGCGTGGTCGCCTTCCCGCCGGAGATGGTGACGAGCCCCCGGACGCCGTCGCGCTCGGCGTGGTCGAAGCACTTGAAGGTCCGCGA
>DATKTF010000524.1:0-5287 GCA_035531255.1 Cellulomonadaceae bacterium | reverse complement strand
GTCCTCGTGCACGCGAAGCGCCACGGGCTCTCGGACGCCCAGATCGCCCAGCTGCGCGGCACCAGCGAGGACGCCGTCCGGCAGGCTCGCCATGCGCTGCGCGTCCGGCCGGTGTTCAAGACGGTCGACACCTGCGCCGCGGAGTTCGAGGCCCGCACGCCCTACCACTACTCGAGCTACGACGAGGAGACCGAGGTCATGCCGCGCGAGCGGCCTGCGGTGCTCATCCTCGGCTCGGGCCCGAACCGGATCGGGCAGGGCATCGAGTTCGACTACTCGTGCGTGCACGCGGCTCTGGCCCTGCGCGGCGAGTTCGAGACCGTGATGGTCAACTGCAACCCCGAGACCGTCTCCACGGACTACGACACGTCGGACCGCCTCTACTTCGAGCCGCTCACCTTCGAGGACGTCCTCGAGGTGTACCAGGCCGAGCTCGCCGTCGGCCCCGTCGAAGGGATCATCGTCCAGCTCGGCGGGCAGACCCCGTTGGCGCTCGCCCAGCGCCTCGCCGACGCCGGGCTGCCGATCCTCGGCACCCCGCCCGAGGCGATCAACGCCGCCGAGGACCGCAAGGCGTTCGGGGACGTGCTGGCGCTCGCCGGCCTGCCCGCGCCGGCCTTCGGCACCGCGACGACGCTCGAGCAGGCCCGCGACGTGGCCCGCGGCATCGGGTTCCCGGTGCTCGTGCGGCCGTCGTACGTCCTCGGGGGCCGCGGGATGGAGATCGTGTACGACGAGCCGCAGCTTGCGGAGTACGTCGGACGAGCCATCCACGAGGCGGCCGACCTCGGGGCGCGCGAGATGCCCCCGCTCCTCATCGACCGGTTCCTCGACGACGCGATCGAGATCGACGTCGATGCGCTCTACGACGGCGAGGAGCTGTTCCTCGGGGGAGTCATGGAGCACATCGAGGAGGCGGGGATCCACTCCGGCGACTCGGCCTGCGTCCTCCCACCGGTGACGCTCTCGACCACCGAGCTCGAGCGGATCAGGACGTCGACGGAGGCCATCGCCCGTGGTGTCGGTGTGCGCGGGCTCCTCAACATCCAGTTCGCCCTCGTCTCGGACGTCCTGTACGTGCTGGAGGCCAACCCGCGGGCGTCCCGCACCGTGCCGTTCGTGTCGAAGGCCACCGGGGTCTCGCTGGCCAAGGCGGCGGCGCTCGTCATGACGGGACACTCGATCGCCGACCTGCGGTCCCGCGGGATCCTCCCGATGGTGGATGCCGCCGTCCTCGACCTCGAGTCGCCGATCGCGGTCAAGGAGGCCGTCCTGCCGTTCCGGCGGTTCCGTACCGCGGCCGGGCTCGTGGTCGACACCGTCCTCGGCCCGGAGATGCGGTCGACGGGCGAGGTCATGGGCATCGACGTGGACTTCCCGACGGCGTTCGCGAAGTCCCAGGCCGCGGCCTTCGGCGGGCTGCCGACGTCCGGGCGGGTGTTCATCTCCGTCGCGGACCGCGACAAGCGCCAGATCGTCTTCCCGGTGCGGCGGCTCGCCGAGCTCGGCTTCGAGATCCTCGCGACCGAGGGCACCGCCACCGTCCTGCACCGCTCGGGGATCAGCTCGCGCGTCGTGCGCAAGCAGTCGCAGGGCCGGGGGCCGGACGGCGAACCCACCATCGTCGACCTGATCAGCCAGGGCGAGGTGGACATGGTCGTCAACACCCCGTCGGGTCAGGGCGCCCGCGTGGACGGGTACGCGATCCGGGCGGCGACGACCGCGGCCGACAAGGCGATCGTCACGACCACCCAGCAGCTCGCGGCGGCCGTGCAGGGCATCGAGGCGGTACGTTCCGGTCCGTTCGCGGTCACGAGCCTGCAGGACCACGACGCGGCGGCGTCCCGACGCCGGGACGCGGCGACGGCGGTGCGACTCGCATGACCAGCTCATCGAGCACCGCCGTCGGCCGTGAACCGTTCGGGGCCCGGCTGGCAGCGGCGATGGCGGCGTACGGACCGCTGTGCGTCGGGATCGACCCGCATCCCGCTCTCCTCTCGGCGTGGGGCCTCTCCGACGATGCCGGTGGCCTGAGGACCTTCGCACTGACCGTGCTCGACGCGGTCGGGGGACGGGTCGCGGCGGTGAAGCCGCAGTCGGCGCTGTTCGAGCGGCACGGTTCGCGGGGTGTCGCGGTGCTCGAGGAGGTCGTCGCGGCGGGGCGCGAGACAGGCACCCTCGTGATCGTGGACGCGAAGCGAGGCGACATCGGATCCACGATGGACGGCTACGCGGACGCCTACCTTCGTGACGGTTCGCCGCTCGCCGGCGACGCCCTGACGGTCTCCCCGTTCCTTGGCTTCGGCTCCCTCGCACCCGCGGTCGAGGCGGCGCGCGCGACCGGTCGAGGCCTGTTCGTGCTCGCTCTCACGTCCAACCCCGAGGGTGCCCAGGTGCAGCATGCGACGGAGCCGGACGGCACCTCGGTCGCGGCACGGATCGCGCACGAGGTCGGTCTGCTCAACGCCGCAGACCTCGCCGGCCTTCACGGCGCGGACGCCGACGCCACGGCGCAGCTGCTCGGTTCCTTCGGCCTCGTGATCGGGGCGACGATCGGGGACGCCGCGCAGCGTCTGGGGATCGACCTGTCCGCGGTGCGCGGCCCGCTGCTCGCTCCGGGCGTCGGTGCCCAAGGAGCGGGCGCGGCGGAGCTGGCCCAGGTGTTCGGGTCGGCGCGCCACGCCGTCCTGGCCTCGTCGTCGCGCGGCGTGCTGCGTGCAGGCCCCGCTGTCCACGCCATCCGCGAGGCTGCGCGGCGCGCCGGCGAGGACGCCGCAACCGCGCTGACCTGACGGAAGGCGCGAATCGCCGGTTCCTGAGAGCATTGCTGTGAACGCTGGACCTCGCTAGGTTCAGTGTCGTTCCCACCTAGTGACGAGAAGGTGAACTCGCGTGGCTCTTCCTCCGTTGACACCCGAACAACGCGCGGCCGCGCTCGAGAAGGCGGCCGCTGCTCGGCAAGCACGTGCCGAGATCAAGAACCGGCTGAAGTACTCCCAGGGCTCCCTGTCGGAGGTGATCGCGCAAGGGCAGCAGGACGAGGTGATCGGCAAGCTGAAGGTCGTCGCGCTCCTCGAGTCCTTGCCGGGCGTCGGCAAGGTCAAGGCGCGCGCGATCATGTCCGAGGTCGGCATCTCCGAGACCCGCCGGGTCCGGGGTCTCGGTCCGCACCAGATCAAGGCTCTCGTCGAACGATTCGGCTGAACGGGCCCCGTGCAGGAGAATGTGCTCCTGCGTGAGGCGGACGCGTGCGACTGCCGTTCCCGCGGCGAACGCCTGTCCGGCGGCGTCTACCGAACCAGCACAGGAGCTCGACCTCGTGACGACGCCAGCCCGGCTCACCGTTCTCGCCGGACCGACAGCTGTGGGGAAGGGCACCGTCTCCGCGGACATCCGTGAGCGCTACCCGGAGATCTGGCTGTCGGTCTCGGCGACCACCCGCGCGCCGCGCCCCGGTGAGGTGGACGGGGTGCATTACCACTTCGTCTCCGAGGACGAGTTCGACCGGATGGTTGCGGACGGGCAGCTGCTGGAGTGGGCGGTCGTCCACGGGCGCAATCGTTACGGCACGCCGCGTGGCCCCGTGGAGGCCCATCTGGCGAAGGGCGAGCCGGCGCTCCTGGAGATCGACCTCCAAGGAGCCCGACAGGTGCGGGCCTCGATGCCGGACGCCCGGTTCGTCTTCCTCGCCCCGCCGTCGTTCTCGGAGCTCGAGCGCCGGCTCGTCGGCCGAGGGACCGAGGGCCCCGAGGAGCGCGAGCGACGCCTCGCGACCGCTCGCACGGAGCTCGCGGCGGAGTCGGAGTTCGATCACGTGATCGTGAACGACGACGTCGCACGCGCGACCGACGAGCTGATCGCGACCATGGGACTGCCGACCCGCTAGACTGGGGCCAGTTCGGTGCTGCGGCTGAGGGCTCACGGTCTGGGTCTGACGCTCAGGCGACGCCCGCGGCGACAGCACCCACGATGATCGTCATCCACCCGTATCCCGTGCAGGAGACCCCCGTGTCTGGAACCGTCGCCGCCCCCATCGGCATCACCGACCCGCCCATCGACCGGTTGCTCGAGCGGGCGGACTCCAAGTACGCGCTCGTGACGTTCGCGGCCAAGCGCGCCCGTCAGATCAACGCGTACTACTCGCAGCTGAACGAGGGACTCCTCGAGTTCGTCGGACCGCTCGTCGAGACGCGCCCGCAGGAGAAGCCGCTGTCGATCGCCATGCGCGAGATCGACGCCGGTCTCCTGTCGCTCCAGACCGGCGAGCCCGCCGCCTCCTGACCCGACGCCACCTGGTCGCGCTGTGCGCATCGTCCTCGGGGTCGCCGGCGGGATCGCGGCCTACAAGAGCGTCCTGCTCCTGCGGCTGCTGCGCGAGGCAGGCCACGACGTACGGGTCGTCCCGACCCGGTCCGCTCTGCAGTTCGTCGGTCGCGCGACGTGGGAGGCCCTCTCCGGGGAGCCCGTCACCGCCGAGGTCTTCGAGGATGTCGACGAGGTCGCGCACGTCGCGATCGGGCGAGCGGCCGACCTCGTCGTCGTCGCGCCTGCCACCGCCGACCTGCTGGCCCGCGCGGCCTCCGGACGCGCCGACGACCTGCTGACCGCGACACTCCTGACGGCCGGGTGCCCGGTGCTGCTCGCTCCGGCCATGCACAGCGAGATGTGGGCGCACCCCGCCACCCGCTCGAACGTGGCGACGTTGCGGTCGCGTGGCGTCCACGTGCTCGAGCCGGACTCCGGTCGCCTGACGGGGGCCGACAGCGGCCCCGGCAGGCTTCCCGAGCCCGAGTCGCTGATGGCGGCGGCGCTCGCCCTCGTCCCGTCCCGGCCGGACGACCTGAGCGGGCGGAGGGTCGTGATCTCGACCGGCGGCACCCGCGAGCCGCTCGACCCCGTTCGATACCTGGGGAACCGATCCTCCGGCCGGCAGGGCTACGCTCTCGCGGCCGCGGCCGTCGCGCGCGGGGCGGACGTCGTCGTCGTGGCGGCGAACGTCGCGCTGCCACCACCCGCGGGGGTGCACCTCGTCGCGGTCGAGACGGCCGCCGAGCTGCGTGACGCGGTCCGCGAGGCGGCGCTCGGCGCCGACGCCGTGGTGATGGCGGCCGCCGTCGCCGACTTCCGGCCCGTGCGGGCGGAGGACGCCAAGATCAAGAAGACCACCGGGGTGCCCGTCCTGTCGGTCGATCTCGTCGAGACGGTCGACGTCCTCGCGGAGCTCGTCGCCGACCGTCGCCCGGGTCGGGTCGTCGTGGGCTTCGCCGCGGAGACGGGCGACGCCGAC
>DATKTF010000523.1:0-4523 GCA_035531255.1 Cellulomonadaceae bacterium | reverse complement strand
CTCGCGTCGGCGACGAGCGGGACCGTGTCGGTTCTCGGCCGGTCGATGCCGCATGACCAGCGCGCGGTGCTGCCGCATGTCGGGGCGATGGTCGAGGGCCCCGCGTTCTACCCGTTCCTCTCCGGCGCCGCGAACCTGCATCGACTGGATGCTGCCGACCGGGAGGCGAGTCCGGTGACTCGCGCCGCTCGCGTCGGTGAGGCCCTTGACCGGGTCGGGCTGACTCACGCCGCGGGGAAGAAGGTGCGGGCCTACTCGCTCGGGATGAAGCAGCGTCTTGGCATCGCGCACGCGCTGCTCTCGCCCCGCGAGCTGCTCGTCCTGGACGAGCCGACCAACGGCCTCGACCCGCAGGGCACCCGTGAGGTGCGGGCGCTCGTCCGGTCGCTGGCGGCCGACGGCGCGACGGTGTTCGTCTCGAGCCATCTCCTGGCCGAGGTCGAGCAGATGTGTACCCACGTCGCGGTGATGAGCGCCGGACGCCTGGTCGCGCAGGGCACCCTGGACGCACTTCGCTCCGTGGGACGCGCCCATGTGACGGTACGGACGCCCGACGTCGCAGTGGCGACGCGTGTGCTTCGAGAGCTCGGGCTCGAACCGGAGACACGCGCGGACGGCCTCGGTCCGAGCGTCGCAGACACCATGACAGCACCTCAAGGTGACCCCGAGGTGCCCGCCGAGGTCATCGCGGCGGCGCTCGTCACGGCCGGTGTGCGTCTGCGTGGCTTCGGTGTCGACGGCGCGACCCTCGAGGACAGGTTCGTGGCGCTCACCGGGGAGGGGTTCGAGGTTGCCCAGTGAGGAGCACGAGCCGGCAGGCATGCGCGCGCGGCGGGTCGACGGTGGGCGAGACCGGCGTGCCCGGATGACGTCCGGGTTGCTCGCGTCCGAGCTCGGCGTGTTGTTCCGACGCCGCCGCACCTGGGCGATGCTGCTCGCGCTGGCCGCGATCCCTGTCCTGATCGCGGTCGCGGTGCGGCTCTCGTCTTCGCCACCGACACCGGGCCACGGGCCGCCCTTCCTCGACCGGGTGACCCAGAACGGGCTCTTCGTGGGTGTCACCGCTCTCGTGGTCTCCATCCCGCTGTTCCTCCCGTTGACCATCGGGGTGGTCGCAGGGGACACGATCGCCGGCGAGGCCGGGCTCGGGACGTTGCGCTACCTGCTGGTGGCGCCGGCGGGACGAGTTCGACTGCTCGTCGTGAAGTACGTCGGGTCGGCCGTGTTCTCTCTCGTGGCCACGCTCGCCGTCGTCCTCACCGGGGCTCTCATCGGGGCAGCGCTCTTCCCCGTCGGACCGGTCACTCTGCTGTCGGGGGACACGATCGGGGTCGGACAGTCGATCGTTCGCGCGATGCTGGTCGCGAGCTTCGTCGCGATCTCGCTCCTCGGGTTGTCGGCCGTCGGCCTGTTCATCTCGACCCTGACCGAGGTCCCTGTCGGCGCGATGGCAGCGACGATCGTGCTGTCGGTCACGTCGCAGGTGGCGGGGTCGCTCTCCCAGCTGTCGTGGCTGCACCCGTGGTTGTTCACGCGCTACTGGCTCGACTTCGGTGACCTGCTTCGCGAGCCGATCGTCTGGACCTCGTTCGTCGCCAACGGACTTCTGCAGGCGGGTTACATCGCGGTCTTCGGGGCGCTTGCCTACGGGCGATTCACCACGAAGGACGTCCTGTCCTGAGGCGCGAGCGCCGCACCTCTCCGCGTCTGCGCGAGCCGTGCCGCCTAGGCGAGACGTGAGAGGCGCGGCGGGATGCGCGCCCCGGGCACCGAGCCGGCGGGGCGGCACCAGGCAGCGACGGCCGATGCGGGCATCGGGTAGGCCACGTGGTAGCCCTGGATCACATCGGCGCCCAGGGTCGCCAGGATGTCCCAGACGGGCTGCGACTCGACGCCCTCGGCCACGACCGACAGCCCGAGTGCATGGCTCATCTGGATTGTCGACTGGAGGACCGTGGAGTTGTGGTTCGGGTCGGACAGCCACTGGACGAAGCTTCGGTCGATCTTGACCTCGCTGACCGGAAGTCGCTCGAGATAGGCGAGTGAGGAGTAGCCGGTCCCGAAGTCGTCGATCGAGAGCTTGACGCCGATCGCGGCGAGCCCGTCGAGGATGCCGAGGCTACGGTCGAGATCGCGCATGATGCCGCTCTCGGTGATCTCGAGCGTCAAGCGGTCCGGACGCCCACCCGACTCTGCCACGAGCCGCTCGACCATCAACGGCAACTTGTCGTCGACCAGGTCGCGTGTGGTGATGTTCACCGCCACGGTCACGTCGAGCCCGGCGACACGCCAGACCGCCTGCTGCCGGAGCGCGGTCTCCAGAAGATGATCGGTGAGGCGCCGGACGAGGCCCGTGCGCTCGGCTACCGGGATGATCTCGGCCGGTGACACAAGACCGTACACGGGGTGGATCCACCGGACCAGGCCCTCGACTCCGACCAGATCACCCGTGGTGGTGTCGAGCTTCGGCTGGTACCACAGCGTGATGCCGCCGTTCTCGATCGCCGCCTCCATCTGGGCCGCAAGTGCGAGGCGACGGTGGCGTCCGGTCTCGGGATCGGGGGTGTAGGTCTCGATGCCGGTGCCGGCGACCTTGGCCGAGTACATCGCAACGTCCGCATGCGTCAGCAGGATGTCGCTGCTCTCGCCGTGCACCGGGTACAACGCGACGCCGATGCTGCCCCCGACCACGAGATTGACGTCGTTGAGGGCGACGGGCTTGCGGATCGCATCCAGGAGCGACGCACCCTGCTCGAGCGCGTCCCCGGGGTCGCCGACGCCGGGCAGGAGGATCGCGAACTCGTCGCCACCGAGTCGCGCGACGACCCCGGTGGTCGTCTCCTGCAGGCGACGGCCGATCTCACGCAGCACGTGGTCCCCGGCGTCGTGACCGAGCGTGTCGTTGATCTCCTTGAAGTCGTCGAGGTCGAGCATCAGCATCGCCAGCTCACCGTCGTGGGCGACGTCTTCGAACCGGGTGTGGAGCTCGCGCCTGTTCGGCAGCCCGGTGAGCGGGTCGTGGCGTGCCTCGTGGTCGCGTGTCGCGGCGTCCTTGCGCATGATGTCGACGAGCTGCGCATTCTGCAGCGTGATCGATGCGTGACCCGCAAGCGCCTCGAAAAGGTGAAGATCCTGTTCACTGAAGCTCCGCCCCGTGAACAGGCGGTCGGCCACGACAAGAACGGCCGTCATCCCGTCGATGCCGATCGGCACCGCCATCGCGTCGGCGAGCCCGGCGGGCAGTCGGGACCGGGTGCGGTCGTCGCCTCGCTGGACGATCACGCTCGTGCCGCTGGCGGCGGGGCTCCACCACTCGGAGGCTCCCTCGCGCCCGGGTGGAGGACTCTGCGTGAGGACGTCGTCGACGAGCACGACGTGCTGACCGGGCGAGCTCTCCGTGGCGAGGACGATCAGCTCACCGCGGGCGGAGGCGAGCACGTCCCGTGCCTCGCTGAGAACCGACCTCATGGTGCGATCGAGGTCGACCGATGCGCCAACCGTTCCGACGAACCGGTAGAGCAGCTCGAGCTGTGAGTAGCGACCCGCGAAGGCGACGTAGCCGCGGTAGGAGAGGAACACGACAGCGGCCACGACCCCGAGCAACGAGAGCGCCGCGGGCTGCACCGTCAGCAGGACGACGATGAGGAGCGCCAGGCTTGTGTTCGCGGCACTCGCGACGATGCCGGTGCGGGTCGCCTGACGAATGATGTCGGGGACATAACCGTCGCCCGCGAGGTAGATCACCAGGGTGACAAGGACGCAGCTCAGAAGGCCCGTGACCAACATCGCGATGAGGGCCGCGAACCAGCCGCGCGGCTCGGTCGTTGCCGCTGCGCTGAGAAGACCTCGGTACACGAGAACGGCAACGCCCGCCTCAACCCCGAACATCGCGATGTTGAAGGCAAGCTTGCTGCCGCGCTGGTGCTCGATCACAAGAAGTGCGAGGCCGCTTCCCACGAGCGCGGCAGCCAAGTAGGCGTAGGGAGACAGGAACACGAGAGCAACCACCGAGGGCAGCTCGCGGAAGGCCAGCGTGTGCGCACTCCGTGCGAGTGGCAGGTGAACGACAAAGATCTCAGCAAGCCCGAATCCGATGGCGACCGTCCACCACGGGACCGACAGAGGAGGTACGAGCGGGTCGAGGGAACGGACCGGACCGAGGAACAGGGCGGCAGTTGTGGAGGCGAGAACCACGATCAGAGCGTTCACGGGCGTCAAGGCGCGCCGCAGTGCGTGCGGGTTCGCCGACATGTTCCACCCCTTGCCTCTGCGGCGCGGTTCGTCCTGATCGTATAGGCCATCGGCAGATCGGCCCAGCAAGTCAAGCGATTGGGGTGGGCTCGTCCGAACACAGAAGTGAGGCCCCCGCACGATCCGGGGGCCTCACTCCTGTGCAGAGCGCTTAGGCCCAGCTGCTCGCGGACCAGCGCGAAGAGGACCAGTCGGCGTCAGACCAGCGCGAGGAGGACCAGCGCGAGGACGACCAACGCGAGGACGACCAACGCGAGGACGACCAGTCGGCG
>DATKTF010000522.1:0-3583 GCA_035531255.1 Cellulomonadaceae bacterium | reverse complement strand
ACCTCTGCGAGCACCCCGGACGGCGCCCCCGCGCCGGACAGCCGCACCGGCACGCCCGGGAACGCGCGACCGAGCTCCTCCGCGGTCCGCTCGGAGCCCACGGTCACGGCACGCAGCGCCCCGGATCCGCACACGCTGCACCGCCACGACGACGCGAGGCGTCCGCACCAGGTGCACTCCGGAGCACCGCCACGGTGGTGTCTCACACCGAGCGGACCATGACACGTCGCGCACCGTGCGACCGCGCGGCACCGGCTGCAGGCGACGACGGGCACGTACCCCGCCCGAGGCACCTGGACGAGGACTGGCCCCCTCTCCAGACCGCTCCGGAGCACGCGCCACACCTCCCCCGGCAGCCGCGCGGCCGCAGCGGGCCCCTCGCGCGCGAGCTCGATCGACGTCAACGCCGTCACCCGCGGGGTGCGACGACGGACCGTCCCCCGATCCGCCTCGACGGCGTGCCCCCAGCCCCGTTCGACGAGCTGTTGGGCCGCGGTCGAGCGGGTCACCGAACCCAGCAGGACGGCGCAGCCGTCGATGTCACCGCGCCCGACGACGACCTCGCGCGCGTGCACGTACGGTGCCCGCGGCTCCTGGTGGAGCTCGTCACGATCGTCCCAGCAGACGGCGAGGCCGAGGTCCCGCACGGGCGCGAACGCAGCGGACCGGGTTCCGATCACCACCCGGGCGTCGCCTCGCAGTGCGGCGAGGAATGCGCGATAGCGCGGAGCGGGGCCGTCGTCGGCGACGAGGCGGACGAATCGGGTGGACGACGACTCCGACGGCTCCCACGGGGCGATGCCCACGGCGATGAGCGCCCGGGCCATCTCGTCGACGTCCCGCGCAGACGGCAGCACGACGAGAGCGCCGCGACCTCCGACGGCGGTCGCGGCGACCGCCTCCGCGATCGCGTGCGCCCACCCGTCCATACCCGCGCCGGGCAGAGCGGTCCACACCGCGTGCGGCGAGCGACCCGCGACGAGATGCTGGAGGAACGCCGCACCTCCCCGGTAGTCCGTCCACGCCGAGGAGGACACCGTCACACCGGTCGTGGCCGTCGAGGCGTCCGACGCCTCCGCGTGCGTGACGTCGTCGGGCTCGGACCCCGTCGGGACCCCGCCGGCGTGCGGCACGGAGCTCGACGCGGCGAGCCGACCGACAGGCTCCGCCTCGACCCGCGCGTGCCGCGGCGGTACCGCGATGCGGAGCACGTCGACGAGCGATCCGGCGTATCTGTCGGCGAGCAGGCGCGCGAGGCGGAGCACGACGGGTGTCAGCACCGGAATCGGCGAGACGACCCGACGGATCGGCACGAGTCGACCGGCGTACTCGGCCTCCTGCGTGCGCGCGACCACAACACCGTCGACGTCCTGGGCGCCGAAGCGAACCTTGACGCGCGTGCCCGGCTGCGCGGCGGCCTCCGCCGAGGCGGGCACCAGGTACTCGAACGTGTGGTCGAGATGCAGCGGCGGCAGGTCGATGTACACCTGGGCCACCGGACGATCGCCGGCGACGGCACTCGCGGACGGAGACGCCTGGCGTCGGCGCCGACCTGCCGGCATGCCGGCGAGGGTCAGCTGCTCGCCACCGGCCTCATCTGTCACGTGACCATCCCACCACCCGCAGCCGACGTCCGGGACGACGCGGCGGCAGTGCTGTGGATCCGTTCAGGACACCGCGGACCTGAGGTCGGCCACCCGATCGGTCCGCTCCCACGTGAACGCCTCGAGCTCGCGACCGAAGTGCCCGTACGCCGCCGTCTTCTGGTAGATCGGCCGCAGCAGGTCCAGATCACGGATGATCGCGGCCGGACGCAGGTCGAAGACCTCCCTGATCGCGCGCGTCAGCACGTCGACCGGGACGGACCCTGTGCCGAAGGTCTCGACGTACAGACCGACCGGCTGGGCCTTCCCGATCGCGTAGGCGACCTGCACCTCGCACCGTTCGGCGAGACCGGCGGCGACGACGTTCTTGGCGACCCACCGGGTGGCGTACGCGGCCGACCGGTCGACCTTGGACGGGTCCTTGCCCGAGAACGCCCCACCGCCGTGGCGCGCCATACCGCCGTACGTGTCGACGATGATCTTGCGGCCCGTCAGACCGGCGTCGCCCTGCGGCCCGCCGACGACGAACGTGCCCGTCGGGTTGACCAGCAGCCGGTAGTCGCTGGTGTCCAGGTCGAGGCCCAGGTCCGCCAGGATCGGCGCCACCACGAGCTCGCGGATCGCCGGGGCGAGGTGCCTCTCGAGCTGGACGTCCGGGTCATGCTGCGTCGAGAGCACCACGGTGTCGAGGCTCACCGCGCGGTGGCCGTCGTACCCGATCGTCACCTGGGTCTTGCCGTCAGGGCGCAACCCCGAGATCGCGCCCTGCTTGCGCACGAGGGCGAGGCGCTCGGCGAGCCGGTGAGCGAGCCAGATCGGCAACGGGAGCAGCGACGGGGTGTCGTTGCTCGCATAGCCGAACATGAGCCCCTGGTCGCCGGCACCCTGCGCGTCGAGCGGATCGACGTCGGCAGCGTCGTTCCTGATCTCCCAGGCCTTGTCGACACCCTGGGCGATGTCCGGAGACTGCTGACCGATCGACACCGACACCCCGCACGAGTCGCCGTCGAACCCGATCTTGGAGGACGTGTACCCGATCCCCCGCACGACCTGACGCACCACCTGCGGGATCTCGACGTAGGCGGTCGTGCTGACCTCTCCGGCGACATGGACGAGACCTGTCGTCACCATCGTCTCGACCGCCACGCGTGCGGTCGGGTCCTGCTCGAGCATCGCATCGAGGATCGCGTCGGAGATCTGGTCGCAGATCTTGTCGGGATGCCCCTCGGTCACCGACTCGGATGTGAACAGGCGCAGGCCAGACGACGTCATGAGGTACAGCCTAGGGTGTCGGGCCCGCCCGGACGGCATCGGTCCGGCACTCGGGCCGACCGCCACATCCCGGGGTCACGAGAGGCTCACGAGAGGCTCACGAGAGAGTCACCAGAGGCTGACCACACGCTCACCACAGGCGCAGGACCGCGTCCCACACCGCGTGCGCGACGTCGAGCTTGGACCCGGTCACCGCCCCGACGACGACACCCTGCGCGTCGAGGAGCGTCACGTCGTTGTCGAGCGACCCGAAACCACGCCCGTGGCCGACCGGGTTGACGGCGAGCAGGTCGGCGCCCTTCCGGCGCGCCTTGTCTCGACCGTGCTCGAGCACGTCGGCGTCGGCGTCGCCCGTCTCGGCCGCAAAACCCACGACGACCTGGCGCGGAGGCCGGTCGGCGACGAGCTCCGCGAGGACGTCGACGGTCTCGACGAGATCGACCGAGAGAACGGGCACCCCGCTGGTCTTCTTGATCTTGGCGCCCTCCGCCCGCACGGGCCGGAAGTCGGCAACGGCGGCCGCCATCACCACGGCGTCGGCACCGAGCGCCGCCTCGCGGACCGCGTCACGCAGCTCGGCCGCCGTCTCGACCGCGACGAGGCGCACCCCCGCGGGTGGCGGCAGCGCGACGTTCGCCGCCACGACGACGACGTCCGCCCCGCGCGCGACGGCCGCGGCCGCGAGAGCGTAGCCCTGCCGGCCGGAG
>DATKTF010000521.1:0-6364 GCA_035531255.1 Cellulomonadaceae bacterium | reverse complement strand
ACACGGCCAGGGAGCGGTCGAAGTACCCGGACGCCCCGTTCACGTTGACGTACAGCGCGTCGAAGCTCGTCCCCCCGGCCACGAGAGCGGCCCGCATGACCTCCTCGACGGCGTCGAGCACCCGCACGACGTCCGTGATCTCGGCGCCACGCACGCTCTTGAGCAGGTACGCGGAGGCACCGGCCTCGAGGGCGGCCGCGAGGGCGTCGTCGTCGTCGAACGACGTGAGGACGATCGCGCGCACCTCGGGCTGCGTCTCGCGGACCGCCTTCATGAGGTCGATCCCGGTCCCGTCAGGGAGCTGCAGGTCGACGAGCATGACCTGCGGGTGCACGAGACCCGCACGCCTCACCCCGTCGGCCACGGAGGCCGCCTCGGCGACGACCGTCATGCCGTCGGCGCGCTCGATGACCTCGGCGATACCACGACGGACGACCTCGTGGTCGTCGATGATCATGACGCTGATCGAGGCGGAGCGGTCCGTCTGGGGCGCAGAGCTGCTGGCAGTCACAGGGGCATCGTAACGACTGCTGCGGCCACGGTCGTCAGGCGTCTCCCGTGCCGCGTGTCACCCGAGCGACCGCTCCGCCCGACGCGTCGCTCACCACCGCCCACGACTGGGTCGTGGCTGGCACGTCGGGCAGGTGAAGGACGACCTGTTCATGAACACGTCACGTCGCACCGGGGACCCACAGCGCGAGCACGGGCGACCGACCTGGCCGTACACGGCCAGGGAGCGGTCGAAGTACCCGGACGCCCCATTCACGTTGACGTACAGCGCGTCGAAGCTCGTACCGCCGGCCACGAGAGCGGCCCGCATGACCTCCTCGACAGCGTCGAGCACCCGCACGACGTCCGTGCGGCGCATCGTGTCGGTCGCGCGGGCGTAGTGCATGGCCGCCCGCCACAGGCCCTCGTCGGCGTAGATGTTCCCGACCCCGGACACCAGCGTCTGGTCGAGCAGCGCGCGCTTGATCCCGGTCCGTCGCGCACGGACCGCCGCCACGAGCGACGATCGCGACAGGGCAGGGTCGAGCAGGTCGCGCGCGATGTGGGCCACCGGTCCCGGTACGGACGCGAGCGGCGATCCGCACCCACCCGGAGCTCCGTCCGGGGTGCCGACGAGCCCGGTCACCATGAGGTGACCGAACGTGCGCTGGTCGACGAAGTCGAGCGCGGCGCCGTCGTCGAGCTCGAGGCGGACGCGGAGGTGAGGATGCTCCGGCCGTGGATCACCGGAGGGTCGCACGAGGAGCTGACCGCTCATCCCCAGGTGCGCCACGAGCGCCATCGGGGCAGACGACTCCCCCGGCCCCACGGGCAGCCAGAGGTACTTCCCACGTCTGACCGCGGCCTCCAGCCGCTGTCCGGAGAGCTGGTGCCGGAACGCCTCGACCCCGCCGTCGTGACGTCGCACGCTCGAGTCGCGCAGGACGCTGACCCCGGTCACGACCCGTCCGACCACGTGCCGTTCGAGCCCGTCACGGACGGTCTCGACCTCCGGGAGCTCAGGCACCAGAGGCCCCCGACACGGTCAGGACCGCTCCGAGGACCGCTCGGCAACCGCCTCCAGCGCGCGGTAGGCGGCCTCGGCGGCGTCCTGCTCCGCGTGCTTCTTCGCCGCGCCCTGCCCGACGCCGTAGGCCGAGCCGTCGAGCATCACGGTCGCGGTGAACCTGCGCGCATGGTCCGGACCCTCGGCCTCGCTGACGTACTGCGGCGCACCGAGACCGAGCATCGCCGCTCGCTCCTGCAACGAGGTCTTCCAGTCCAGACCGGCACCGAGGTCGGCCGCCATCTCGAGAGTCGGGTCGACCAGGCGCTCGACGAGGGCTCGCGCCGGTTCGAGACCGTGGCACAGGTAGGCGGCACCGAAGATCGCCTCGAGCGTGTCGGAGAGGATCGAGTCCTTGTCGGCCCCGCCCGAGTGCGTCTCGCCCTTGCCCAGCAGCACGTACTCGCCCAGTCGGAGCGTTCGGGCGATCCGCGCGAGGGCCCGCTGCGAGACGGTCGCCGCACGCATCTTCGCCAGATCGCCCTCGGGCAGGCCCGGGTGGCGCCGGTACAGGGCTTCGGTGACGACGAGACCGAGCACCGTGTCGCCGAGGAACTCGAGCCGCTCGTTGGTCGGGATGCCCCCGGCCTCGTGCGCGAAGGACCGGTGCGTGAGCGCGAGCACGAGCAGCTCCGGATCGATGTCGATCCCGATGCCCGCGACCAGGTCCGCGACGGGTGAGGTCATGACTCCGTCGGCTTCTGGAGGTCCTTGAGGGCCGCCCATCGAGGGTCGCGCACGTCGTGGTGGTGGTCCGGGTCGTCCGCGAGATGCGCACCGCACTCGACGCACAGACCGGGGCAGTCGGGGCGGCAGAGCGGCTGGAACGGGAGCGCCGGGACGAGGGTGTCGCGGATCGCCGGCTCGACGTCCACGAGGTCACCGTCGAGCTCGCGCACCTCGTCCTCGTCCGCGCCGTCCTCCTCCGCGACCCGCGCGCGGTCCGGGTACACGTACAGCTCGGCCAGCTCGACCTCGATGTCGACGACGATCTCGTCGAGGCAGCGGACGCACTCGCCGACGGCGGACGCGCGCACGTCGCCGGACACCAGCACGCCTTCCATGACCGCCTCGAGCCGCAGGTCCAGCTCGAGGTCGGAGCCCGGCGGGACGGTGATCACGTCGGTGCCGAGCTCGCCAGGCGCCGGCACCGTGAGGTGGACCGCACGCATCGATCCCGGGCGCCGACCGAGCTCGTGGGTGTCGAGCACGAGCGGGTCGCGCGGATCCAGGTGGTTCACGTGAGACACGACGCGGGTTCCGTTCCGATGCAGGGTGCCGGCTCCACGGCAGGTCGACAGAGCCTTGTGATGCTACGGCATCACGGCTGGCCGGGCGGGCCGAGGCGGGCCGCGAGCTTCGCCCGACCGGCCTGGACCTGGGCCACCACGCGGCCCAGGTCGATCTCGAAGTCGGCCAACCGGCGGTCGCAGTAGTCGTCGGCCTCGCGACGGAGCTCGGCGGCCGTCGCACCCGCCTCGGCGACGATCTGCGCGGCGCGTTCCTCCGCGGCGGTGACGACCTGCTCGCGCGCCACGAGCTCGGCGGCCCGGGTGCGCGCCGACGCGAGGACCTGCTCGGCCTCGGCTGCGGCGGCGACCTGTGCCGCGTCCGCGGCGGCCAGCACGTCGTCCGCCTGCGTCAGCTGCGTGGGGAGGATGTCGTGCGCCTGCGCGACCAGGTCCAGCAGCTCGGCGCGGTTGACGAGCACCGACGAGGACATCGGCATCGCGCGCGCGGACAGGACCGCGTGCTCGATCGCCTCGAGGATGCCCGTCAGACCCTCAGGATCGCGCCTGTCGTCGTTGTTCTGCCCGGTCATCCGCGTGTCCCTCCGCCATCGTTCCCCGTGCCCTGCCGTCGCACCGCGGCGCGTACGGCCTCGCGAGCCCCGGCCGGGACGAGGTCGTCGATCGGCCCTCCGAACCGGGCCACGTCCCTGACCAGGGACGATGCGATGTGCGCCAGGGCGGGGTCGCCGATCACGAACACCGTCTCGATGCCCCCGACGTGCCGGTTCATGAGGGCCATCGGCAGCTCGGCATCGAAGTCGGCACCACCGCGGAGCCCCTTGACGATCGCCTGCGCGCCGACGTCTCGGCAGAAGTCGACCAGCAGGCCCGGAACCTGCGCGACCCGCACCCCCCGGTCCAGACCGACCTCCGCGACCGCTGCTCGCGCCAGCTCGACCCGTTCGGTCGGATCGAGCAGGGCCTTCTTGGTCGAGTTCCGTGCCACAGCGACCACGACCTCGTCGAACATCGACCGGGCGCGACGGATCAGGTCGAGGTGACCCAACGTGATCGGATCGAAGGACCCGGGACAGACGGCGATGCTCACCCGTTCAGGGTATGCCCGGCGACCCCGGGTCAGGGGTCCCGACGCCGGGACCGGGTGAGGCGAACCAGATGACGGTCTCCCCGTACCGGCGCTCCTCGGTCCGGCTCATCGCGGCCGGCCAGTCGGGCTCCGGGCTGCGCGACGACCGCTCGACGACCACGACCGCGTCCTCCGCGAGGTGCGACCCGAGACCATGGGGTTCGTCGCCGGTGCCGACCAGAGCACCGAGCACGCGCGAGAGGTCGACCTCCGAGAGCTCGTACGGCGGGTCGATCAGCACCAGGTCCCATGCCGACGCCGCGGCTCGGTCCACGAACCGCTCGGCTCGCTCGGTGACCACGTGCAGCCGCGGCAACCGGGTCGCGGAGGCGTTGGCCCGGCAGACGTCCGCCGCGGCTCGCGAGGACTCGACGAACGTCACCGTCGCCGCACCCCGGCTCGCCGCCTCGAGCCCGAGCGCGCCCGACCCTGCATAGAGGTCGAGCACCCGGGCACCGGCGACCGCGCCGAGGTGCTCGAGCCGCGAGAAGAGCGCCTCACGCACCCGTTCGCTGGTCGGACGTGTCCCCTTGCCGGGCACGCGCAGCGTGCGACCCCCAGCGGCGCCCGAGACGATCCTCGTCATCGCCCGGACTTCGTGCCGGACTTCGTGGCGGTCGTCGTGCCGGACTTCGTGCCGGTCGTCGTGCCGGACTTCGTGGCCGCGGCGCGCGGGTCCTCCGCCGCCATGTCGAGGATCGAGAACCCCTTCACCCGGCTGCCGACGGCGACGGCGATCAGCGCGCAGACGGCCTGCACCACGATCAGCGTCTGGGTGACCTGACCGATCCCGATCGAGATGAGCACGGGCACCATGCCGAGCAGCACGACGTCCGGGCCGCGGACGAGGACGCTCCCCACGCCTGTCGGCAGAGCACCCATCGGCGTGGCGGCGAGCGGACCGCTCCAGTCGGGTGACGGACGGTACGCGGATCGGATCGCGGCACCGGCCCACACCGGGGTGGCCGCGACCGCGAGCGCGAGCCAGCCCGCCGGGTCGCCGTTGGACCAACCGATCGGACCGAGCACGGCGAGCGTCCACACCCCCATGAGCACGCCGGGAACCACGAGCCGCAGTCGCCGCACCTCCCGCGCACCGATCGGGAGCAGTCGGTCGATGATCGGCGCCATCTCCGCGCGCCGCGGTCCCTCGGCCGTGGCGAGCATCGCGACGTACCCCGCGACGAGATAGGCCGTCGCGAGGGCGAACGGGGTGTCGAGCCGGCTCACGGCGGCGACCAGCGCCGGCACCGCCGCCGCTGCCACGACCTGGACGACGTGACGCGGAGACCGCCACCACAGGACGATGTCGGCGGTCAGGAGCGCACGCGCCGGCGACGACACCCACCCGAAGCGGATCGATCGCCGACGCCGCACGCTCGTCATCCGGTCGGCGAGCGCGCGCCCGAGCTCGCGCGAGTCGAGAGAGACGACGGCACCGGCCGCCTGGGTCGCGACCGAGCCGGAGTCGCGCAGCTCACGCACCGGGATCCGCTCGAGCCGCAGGTCGAGGAGCACCCCACCGACCGCGGCGACGACGACGAGCAGCACGAGCACGACGACGGAGGGGGTCAGGCCGATGGCGAGGTCCCGCGCCCCCAGCGCTGCGGCCAGCCCGAGCACCGGGACGAGTCCGAGGAGCACGTCGCCGACGCGGGCGGTGACCCGCCGGTCGATGCCGAGGGTCTGTGCCACCCCGGCGAGCACGACGATCGCACCGGCTCCCAGCAGCCCGCCGACGAGGGTGCTGACCGCGGCGGAACCGGTCATGCCCTCCTGCGCGAAGAGGACCAGCACGAGCACCACCGGTCCCCCGACGAGCGCAGCGGTCGCAGGTAGCCGCCACGCGGCCGGCCGGAGCAGACCCCGCCGGCGCACCGGAAGGCTCAGCCACCAGCGGGCCTCGGCCGCCCCGACGCCGACGGGGCCGAGCCGCGCCGCGAGCGAGAGCGCAGTCCCGGCGAGTGCGAGCACGACGAGAGCCGCGAGGGTCGACAGCGGCAGCAGCAAGCCGTCGTGCGGTCTGGCCGGCACCTTCGGCAGCGAGTCGCGGAGAGTCGTCGCCACACCGATCGCCGTGCCGAGCCCGATGGCCGCCATCAGGATCGCGGAGTAGACGTCGCTCAGGAGCGCGCCGATGCTCGTGTCGCCGTGCCGGTTGGCCGCCGCGCGCGTGTACCGCCGGATCGACCGCGGGCTCGGGACCGCGAGCGGACGGCGGTCGTCCAGGTCGGACGCCGTGGTCACGGGCGACGCCTCCGCTTGCCGGAGCCGCCCTGCTGGGCGGACTGGCCTGCTTGCGCGGACTGGCCCTTCGGTGTGGTCGTCGCGCCGCTCGCCGTCCCGCCGCTCGCCGTCCCGGCAGGCCCGGGCGCGCCATCGGCCGCCGCGGTGGGACCAGCCTCGTCGCCTCCGCCCAGGGTCTCCGCG
>DATKTF010000520.1:0-2769 GCA_035531255.1 Cellulomonadaceae bacterium | reverse complement strand
TCGCGGCCGAGCCGACCTGGACGAGGCCGGTGCGCGACGTGCGCCAGGCCTCCACGGTCATGCGTCCCACGCCGAGGCCGTCGCTGGTCGCCGTCACGGTTCCGGCGAGCGTGCCGCCGACCCCCGCAGGGAGCACCCCGGTACGGGGAACGGCGCCGGCCGGTGCCGCCGCGGCCGAGCCGTCCGCACCCGCGGCGGTCCCCGCGGCACCCGTCACCGCGGTGGCCGCGAAGAACGACGGTGGTGCGACCTTCGTGTAGGGGTCGGCGCCGAGGATCGCCCCGACGCCGAACAGGAAGATCGACGCCCATGCCGCGAGGATCGCGAGCAGGACCATCGCGGTGATCACCCCGGCGCTCAGACGCGAGCGCTGCCGCAGGACGAGCGGGACGACCTCGTGCTGGTCGAGGGCCGTCGCCTCGACCTGCAGGGCGCGCTCGCGGTCTCCGCCGAGCAGCTGGCGCGGACCCTGGACGCGCACGGAGCAGACGGCACCGGTGCCCGGCGCGAGGCTGAGGGTCGACGGTGTCAGCGTGGCCTGCAGGCTGCGGTCGCTGTCGGTCGCCCGCAGCGCGACGTCGAGCGGGACGTTGCCGCGGTTCTGGACCTGCACCTCGAAGGTCGCGCGCCGCCGTGAACGCACGACGGTGGGGGCGGCACTGATCGAGAGCTGTGGGCGGGTCCCGACGACGAGGTCGACGTCGTGGTGGACCGCGTCCGCGACCCCGGCCTGGCCGACGACCTGGACGGTGATCGGGTGCGTGCCCGCCGGGAAGCTGGTGGGCAGGTCGAGCCGCACGACGAGCTGGCCCGTCGCGTCGGGGAAGAGCGCCAGGACCGCCGGGCGCGAGGTCGCGTGCTCGACGGGCAGGCCCATCACGTGGGCGCTCACGCCGTCGATGACGGTCCCCGTGTTGACGACGTCGAGGAGGATCTCCCCCGACCCTCCGGGGGCGACCTCGAGCACGTCGATGCCGCTGACCACACGCACGGCCGCTACGACCTGTCGTCGGGGACGGCCACGTGGAGCGCGCCGTCCGCGTCGCGCCGGACGGGGAGGTCGCTGCCCGCACGCCCGACCGGGCCGATGCTCGCGCGTCGTGCGACGGGGACGGGTGTGCGTGGCATGAGCCCGAGGCTGCCGTCGATGGACGTGACCTCTCGCGGTGCGGTCTCCCAGGGGTACGCGTCGGCGGCGACGGTGGCGAGCAACGTGAACGAGGCCTTGAGGGTGCCGCCCAGGCCGGACCAGACGTCACGAGGACGGTTGAGCTCGTCGGTGGCGAGCGTGAGCTGCACGCTCGAGCTGAGCGGGGTCTCGAGGTGCTCGGCCGGCAGCACCTGCTGGACGAGGAGCGTGGTCAGCACGTCGCCGAGAAGCTGGTGCTCGTCGCGCGTGCTGCCGGCCCAGGCGCTCACCAGGTAGGAGAGCTGCACCATCGGCAGCGGCGCGCGTCGCTCGACCGTGCCGTCCGCGCCGGTGCGAGGGGCGCTCGCGCGCGGCGGGAGCGGGCTCCGTGCCACGTGGTAGAGGAACAGGCTGACCGTGATCCGGTTCACCTGGGCGGCCCACGTCGAGGACGGTGGCTCGAAGGAGATGTCACCGACCTCGCGCGACAGGGGGAGTGCGGACCGCAGGTAGCTCTCCAGCCCGTCCTCGACGGTAGGGATGAGGATGACGCTCTCCCTTCTCGTCGCGCGGTGTGCCGCTCGTGGACCCGTACCCACCCAGCATCCAGCGCATACCCGAGAGGCACTGTGCATGCTACGAATGGGCCGAAAGTCCCAACATCGGTAATCACTACCGAAGTTCGTCGCGGAGCCTCGACCGCGCCCGTGGCGTCCCGTCAGACTCGATCCTGGACGACGTCGCGACAGCTCGGACCTCGGCGCACATGCCGCGGCACCGGGAGGTCGCGCCCCGGGAGCGCGGGGTCTCGACCGGTCGTCCATGGTCACGACCGGACCGGTCGTCTGCTGCTGCGGAGGAGGTCGATGATGCGTGAGCGCCTGGCCGCTCTGCTCAAGCCGCTCACGCTCGCCGCTGACCGCCGGGGCGACCTCGAGCCCAGGGTCAGGGCTCGGCTCGACGCCGTGATGGACGTCCTGCGCGACGAGTACGACGGGCCCGGCCCGTCGGGCGAGGACCGCCTCGCCGGGCTCGCCGACGTGTTCGACCTCGACCCGGTCGATGTCGACCTGGTGACGATCGCCGCGGCCCCCGACCTCGACGCGAACCTGGCGTTGGCGTTCGGGCTGCTCCGCGGCGGGCTGTCGCCCGCGCGCGCATCGGTCGGGCTCGCACTCGAGCTGGTCGGGCTGCCGACGCTGTCCGGCGCCGGTCCTTCGCATCTCGGTGCGGGCGCCCTTGCCCGGCGGAGCGGCCTGCTCGAGGTGTCGTCCGGCGAACCGTGGCTGCTCCGGGACCTGTGCATGCCCGACCGAGTCGTGGCACACCTCCTCGGCGTGGACGAGGTCGACCCGGAGGTGGCCCCCGTCGTGATCGCGCCCGTGCCGATCGCCGGCCTGGACTCCGAGGGACTCGTCGCGGCCGCTGTCGAGGCGGGTGTGCCGCTCGTCTGGGTGCGGTCCCCGCTGGGTGCGGGCGGGTTGTCCCTCGCTGCCGGGGCGCTCACGGCAGCCGGTCTGGGGTGCTTGGCCGTCGACCTCGCTCGGGTTCCACCGTCGGCGGACCTCGACCGCCTCGTCGCGGTGGTCGTGCGGGAGGCCGCGTTGGGCGGGGCCGGTCTGATCGTCGTGCACGCCGAG
>DATKTF010000519.1:0-7672 GCA_035531255.1 Cellulomonadaceae bacterium | reverse complement strand
TCGAGATCGCGCCAGCGCACCACGAGCTCGCGGAGGCGTCCACGGCCTCGGCGTCGCCGTGGCTGACGATCGTCTGGAACGACCCGGTGAACCTGATGTCCTACGTGACGTACGTGTTCCAGACGTACTTCGGGTACTCGCAGACCCGCGCGGAGACGCTGATGCGCCAGGTGCACGAGGAGGGCAAGGCGGTCGTCTCCCACGGGAACCGCGAGAAGGTCGAGGTCGACGTCCAGGCGATGCACGGCTACGGCCTGTGGGCGACCATGCAGCGCGGGGACGAGTGATGAGACCGTTCGCCGCCGTGGCGCAGGGGTACCGTGCCGTCCTGGACCCCGTCGAGCGCCAGGTGATCGCCTCGATCGTCGCGGAGGTGGTCGAGCTGCTCGGCGCCGAGCTCGACACCGCACCTCCCGGTCCCGAGGAGACGGGCCTGCTCGCACGCGCGCTGGCACCGGAGCGCGCGAGCGTGCCGGACGACCCGGCGGTCCGTCGGCTGCTGCCGGACGCGTCACGCGACGACCCCGAGGTGTCCGAGGAGTTCCGCCGGCTCACCGAGGGCGATCTGCGCGACACCAAGGTCCGGCGCCTCGTGGCCTTCTGGCGGCTGCTGCAGGCCGGGGGTGGCACCAGGGGCGATCGGCTAGAGCTCGCGCGCGACGACGCGAGCGACCTGGCCGCGACGTTGACCGACGTCCGGCTCGTCCTCGCGGACCGGCTCGGCCTCAGCGACGACGAGCAGGTCGAGGCGTTGTACACCGAGCTCGAGGGCGACGAGCCCGACCGGTCGACCGACCCCGAGGCCGTCGAGGACGCGCAGCGGCGTCGGTTCCTCGGGTCGGTCTACACGCTGCTGACCTACCTTCAGGAGTCGCTCCTCACCGCGATGCTCCGGGACCTTCCGCGGGACCGTCCGCGTGACCTGCCCGGCGTCGGCGGGTGACCGAGCACCGGCCCCCGGACGACTAGGCTCGGTCGCGTGAACGACGCGCCCATCGGGATCTTCGACTCCGGCGTCGGTGGGCTCACCGTCGCCCGCGCGATCCTCGACCAGCTGCCGCAGGAGTCGACCGTCTACATCGGGGACACGCTCAACACCCCGTACGGGCCCAAGCCGATCGCCGCGGTCCGTGCGCACGCGCTCCAGGTGCTCGACGACCTCGTCGACGCGGGCGTCAAGCTGCTCGTGATCGCCTGCAACACCGCGTCGGCCGCCGTGCTTCGTGACGCGCGCGAGCGGTACACGCTCCGTTACGGCATGCCCGTGGTCGAGGTGATCCTGCCGGCAGCGCGGCGTGCCGTGCTCGCGACGCGGACCGGACGCATCGGCGTGATCGGCACCCGCGCGACGATCGACTCGCGCGCGTACGACGACGCGTTCGCGGTGGCCCCGGGTGTCGAACTCACCACGCGGGCCTGTCCCCGGTTCGTCGAGTTCGTGGAGGCCGGGGTCACGTCGGGGCCGGAGCTGCTCGCGGCCGCGCACGAGTACCTCGACCCGGTGCGCGACGCGCACGTCGACACCCTCGTCCTGGGCTGCACGCACTACCCGCTGCTCACCGGCGTGATCTCGTACGTGATGGGCGAGGAGGTCACCCTGGTCTCGAGCGCCGAGGAGACGGCGAAGGACGTCTACCGCACCCTCGTCGCCCACGGGCTCGAGCGCGACCCGTCGGCAGGCCCGCCGACGCACCGGTTCCTCGCGACGGGAGACCCCGACGCGTTCCACACGCTCGCGCGGCGGTTCCTCGGTCCCGAGGTCGGTACCGTCGAGCCGAGTGCGACGCTGCGGTGACAGGGGGACGGCGATGAGGCTGGTCGTGGTGGGCTGCTCGGGATCCTTCCCCGGCCCGGACTCCGCGGCGTCGAGCTACCTGCTCGAGGCCGAGCACGGGTCCGGCGTCGACCGACGCACGTGGCGCCTCCTCGTCGAGCTGGGCAACGGTGCCCTCGGTCCGCTCCAGCGCGCGTGCGACCCGTACACCCTGGATGCGGCGGTCGTCACCCACCTGCACTCCGACCACGTCGCCGACCTCGTGGTGCTGAACGTGATGCGCCGCTACCGCCCCGAGGGTCCGTGCGCGCCGCTCGACCTGTACGGACCCGAGGGGACCGAGCGTCGCCTCGCGGAGATGGCCGGTACCGATCCCGCGACCGACATGGCCGACCAGTTCACGGTGCACCACTGGACCGATCACGGCACGGTGCAGGTCGGACCCTTCGAGATCACCCCGATCCCGGTCCAGCACCCCGTGCCCGCGTTCGGGCTGCGGATCAGCGGCCCGGCCGAGAGTGATCCTGACCGCCGGGTCGTCCTCGCGTACACCGGGGACACCGACACGTGTCCCGGTCTCACCGAGCTCAGCGCCGGGGTCGACCTGCTCCTGGCGGAGGCCGCCTTCGTCGAGGGCCGGGACGACGCGCTCCGCGGGGTGCACCTGACCGGCCGCCGCGCGGGTGAGACGGCGGCCGCGGCAGGAGTCGGCCTCCTGGTCCTGACGCACGTCGCGCCGTGGAACGATGCCCAGGCGACCGTGGCGGAGGCTCGCGGCGTCTTCACCGGGCCGATCGAGCTCGCACGCCCGGGCGCCGTGTACGCCCTCTGACGGTGCACCGACCCCCGCTGCCGGGGCGTTCACGGCCCTCGAAGGGTCGCATAGGCTGGCGCGCATGACTCTGGACACCCCCTCCACAGCGCCGTCCGTCCTGCGAGCCGACGGGCGCCGCCCCGACGAGCTGCGGCCCGTGCGACTCACCCGGCGCTGGCTCGACGCCGGCGAAGGCAGCGTGCTGGTCGAGTTCGGCGGCACCAAGGTGCTGTGCGTCGCGTCGTTCACCGCGGGTGTGCCGCGCTGGAAGAAGGGCTCCGGTGAGGGGTGGGTCACCGCCGAGTACGCGATGCTCCCGCGTGCGACGTCGACGCGATCGGACCGCGAGTCGGTCAAGGGGCGGGTCGGTGGGCGTACGCACGAGATCTCGCGGCTGATCGGGAGGTCCCTGCGGGCGATCATCGACGTGAAGGCGCTCGGCGAGAACACGCTGGTCCTGGACTGCGACGTGCTGCAGGCGGACGGCGGGACACGGACGGCCGCGATCACCGGGGCGTACGTGGCCCTGGCCGACGCGATCGCCTGGGGCACCGCCCACGGCGCGATCACGGGGTCGCGGCCGGCGCTCCTCGACTCGGTCTCCGCGGTGAGCGTCGGGATCATCGACGGGACCCCGATGCTGGATCTCCCGTACGTCGAGGACGTCAAGGCCGAGACCGACATGAACGTGGTCGTGACCGGCGCGGGCACGTTCGTCGAGGTGCAGGGCACCGCCGAGCACGCACCGTTCGACCGCCGCGAGCTCGACTCGCTGCTCGACCTCGCGCTCGCCGGTGCCGCCGAGCTGGCGCGGCTGCAGGCCGAGGCGCTCGCGAGTCCCGCGCAGCCATGGACGGAGCGCTGAGCGTGGTGGCTGGTGCGCGGCCGGGGACGGCCGCCCGGCTCGTCCTGGCGACCCACAACGCGCACAAGGTCGGGGAGCTGCGAGCGATCCTCGACGGCCGCGTCCCGGGTCTCGAGCCCGACGCGATCGTCGGCGCGGGTGAGCTCGGTGCGAGCGAACCGGTCGAGGACGGACTGACCTTCGCGGCGAACGCGCTGCTCAAGGCGCGTGCGCTCGCCGCGTTCTCCGGGCTTCCCGCCGTCGCCGACGACTCGGGTCTGTGCGTCGACGTGCTCGGTGGGGCTCCCGGGATCTTCTCGGCGCGCTGGGCGGGCCGGCACGGCGACGACGCCGCGAACCTCGCGCTCCTGCTCGGCCAGCTCGCCGACGTCGCACCGGAGCATCGCGGCGCGCGCTTCACGTGCGCTGCGGCGCTCGTCACGCCGGACGGGTTCGAGCACGTCGAGGTCGGTCACCTGGTCGGGCGGCTCGCGGTCGCGCCCCGCGGCACGAACGGGTTCGGCTACGACCCGGTTCTCGTCCCGGACGGGGACGTCCGGACGTGCGCCGAGCTCACCCCGCAGGAGAAGAACGCGATCTCGCACCGCGGCCAGGCGTTCCGCGCGCTGGCGCCGGTGATCGTCGCCGTGCTCTCGGGGCGGACCCCGGAGCTCGCCTGACCGTCGTGGCGGAGATGAACGTCGCGGCGGCACCGACCCGCGCCGTCCGCCGGTGGTCCGGCCCGGAGGTCAGGACCTAAGCCCAGGCCGTCTGGTCAGTCCTGGTGGAGCACGCCCGGGTGCAGCGCCAGCCTCGCGATCACGCGCCACGCCGTGAGCATCGCCGCGAGCACGAGCGCCGCGACGAGGAGGAACGACGGCGCGAGTCCGCCTCCCGTGAGCCCTCGCAGCGCCATCCCGAGCCCCCACGTGCAGACCCACACGATGGCGCCCGTCGGCCACAGCCTCAGCTCGGCGCGCCACGCCGAGGTGACGGTCCGGGCGGCGACGACCCAGCCGACGACGGTCCCGACGAGGAACGGCCACGCGGTCGAGAGGACGCCGACGGCGCTGTCCCCGTGCGCGTGCGCCGATCGTCCGATCGCGGCGAAGAGGATGACGGCGGCGAGGTCGGCGAGGACGGGCAGGAGACGGCGGAGCATGGGCCCGACGGTACCCTGCCGTGTGGACACCTTCGCCGACGTGGTCACGTCCGGCCCCGTTCACCTCGCGGCTACGGACGTCGCGTTCGCCCACCCCGGCCGACCCGTCCTGAGCGGGGTGAACCTCCGCGTCGGTTGCGGGGACAGGCTCGGCGTCGTCGGTGAGAACGGGTCCGGGAAGACGACGCTGCTGCGGGTGCTCGTGGATGAGCTGACCCCGTCTGCCGGCACGGTTCGGCGCCAGGGGACGGTCGCGGGCGTCGGCCAGGAGCTGCATGCCCCTGCCGACGCGACGGTCGGCACCCTCGTCGACCAGTCCCTGTCGCGGCTGCGGGCCGTCGCCGCGGAGCTCGACCGGGTCAGCGGGGACTTCGACCACGACCGCGGGAACCTCGCCGAGCTCTCCGAGGTCCTCGCGCGCGCCGAGCACCTCGCGGTATGGGACGCCGACCACCGCGTCGAGGTCGCACTGTCCCGGCTGGCCGCGCCGTCGGACCGGGACCGCTCGCTCGCGACGCTGTCGGTCGGGGAGCGCTACCGGGTGCGTCTCGCGTGCCGGCTCGCCGAGCGCGCGGACATCCTCGCCCTCGACGAGCCCACGAACCACCTCGACGACGCCGGGATCGACTTCCTCACGGCCGAGCTCCTGGGATGGCGCGGTGCGGTCGTCGTCGTGACGCACGATCGCCAGCTGCTCGACGACGTCGTGACCGGGGTGCTCGACCTCGACCCGTCGGTGGACGGGCGACCGGCGCTCTACGGCCAACCCGGCTACCTCTCCTACCGGTTCGCGAAGGATCAGGCGCTGCGGCGCTGGCGGGCGCGCTTCCGGGCCGAGACGCAGCGGCGCCTGGTGCTCGCGGAACGTCTGGACGCCTCGTACGAGGGGCTCTCGGACGAGTGGCGCCCGCCGAAGGGGAGCCAGGCGAACCGGCGCGCGACCCGGGCCCGTACGCACGTCAAGGCGGCCGACCGGCTCGTCGCCCGGCTCGAGGCCCAGGCCGTCGAGGTGCCGCCGCCGCCGCACGCGCTCGTGTTCCCCGACCTCCCGGCGATGGGCCCGGGCTGGGATCCCGACCAGGGCGTGATCGAGCTCCGCAGCCCGGCGGTGAGCGGCCGGCTCGACCTGCCGGGCACACGACTGAGCATCCCGCCCGCGGGACGGCTGCTCGTCACAGGACCGAACGGGTCGGGGAAGTCGACGTTGCTCGGGGCCCTCACGGGGGCCGTCGCGCTCGATCGCGGTGCGCGGACGACGGCTCCGCACGTCAGGATCGGCGTGGTCGCCCAGGAGGGTCGTGGTGCGCCGGGCGAGGTGGCCGCCACCCGGCGCGTCGCCGGCCGGGAGCCGGGACGCGCGCCGTCCGGGTTCGAGGCCTACGCGCACGAGGCGCTGCGGCTGCTCGAGGTCGGTCTGCTCGACCCGGCGAGCGTCGTGCCGATCGCCTTCCTCGGCCTGCTCACCGAGGAGGACCTCGAACGCCCGCTCGACGAGCTCTCCGTCGGTCAGCGCCGACGGTTCGACCTGGCGTGCGCCCTGCTCGCCGTCCCGCACGTGCTCGTTCTCGACGAGCCCACCAACCACCTGTCGATCGACCTGGTCGACGAGGTCACCCAGGCTCTCCGGCTGACCTCCGCGGCCGTCGTCGTGGCGACGCACGACCGCCGCATGCGTGCGGACCTCGCCGACTGGCCGGAGCTCCGGCTCGAGGACGGGCGCGCGGTCTGACCAGCGGCGTCGCTCAGGCCAGTCGTCCCACGAACGCCATGGCCTGGCGGAGGAGCAGGCCCTGGCCGCCGTTCATCTCGACCTGCACCTGTTCGCTCGCGACCTGCTCCGGCGTGAGCCAGGCCAGGTCGATGGCGTCCTGCTGCGGCTCGCAGTCGCCGGACACCGGGACGACGTAGGCGAGCGACACCGCGTGCTGACGCGGGTCGTGGTACGGGGTCACGCCCGGTGTGGGGAAGTACTCGGCGACGGTGAACGGCTGCGGGGACGGCGGCACCTGCGGCAGCGCCATCGGACCGAGGTCCTTCTCGATGTGGCGCAGCAGCGCGTCGCGGACGCGCTCGTGGTACATCACGCGACCGGAGACGAGCGCGCGGGACATCACGCCCTCCGGCGTCACACGCAGCAGCAGGCCGACGGCCACCACGTCGCCCGACTCGTCCACCCGGACAGGGATGGCGTCGGTGTAGAGCAGCGGGAGCTGGGCGCGGGCGCGAGCGATGTCGGCGGCGGGGAGCCAGCCGGAGGGCCGCTCGGGTTCGGGGAAGTCGACGGTGCCGGTCACGAAGCCTTTCTACCGTGGTGCGGCCCACCGGCGTGCCTCGACGCGCACCGGTTGGGAATACTGGGCCGCATGCGGGCGCTGTAGGCGTCGGCCGAGAACGAACCGGAAGGACAACAGATGAGCACCACACAGCTGACCGCGGACACGATCCAGAAGACCATCGAGGACAACGAGATCGTCCTGGTGGACTTCTGGGCCGAATGGTGCGGTCCGTGCAAGCGGTTCGGACCCGTCTTCGAGACCTCCTCGCAGACCCACCCCGACATCGTGCACGCCAAGGTCGACACCGAGGCCGAGCAGGGCCTCGCGGCGGAGCTTGGCATCACCTCGATCCCGACCCTGATGGCGTTCCGGGACGGGATCCTCGTCTTCAACCAGGCGGGCGCTCTCCCGGGGCCGGCGCTCGAGCAGGTCGTGACCGCCGTCAAGGGCCTGGACATGGACGACGTCCGCGCGCAGATCGCCGCCGCGGGCAACTGACCCGCCCGGATCGGGACACGATGACCGCGACCGACCAGCCCACCGGGCCGGTCGGTCGCGGTCGGCATGTCTACGGTGACCTCGACGCCTCGGTGACGATCGTCGAGTTCGGCGACATCGAGTGCCCGTACTGCCGGGCTGCGGCTCCGATCCTGCGCGAGCTGGTCGACACCTCGGACGGCACGGTGCGTCTCGTGTTCCGCCACTTCCCGCTGTTCGAGGTCCACCCGCACGCGCTCACGGCTGCGCTGGCGGTCGAGGCGGCGGGGGACCAGGGGGCGTTCTGGCCGATGTTCGACCGCCT
>DATKTF010000518.1:0-2017 GCA_035531255.1 Cellulomonadaceae bacterium | reverse complement strand
GGTCAGTCTCAGGTAGTCGCTCATGCGGCCTGCTCCTCGAGTGGGGTGGTGCGGTGGGTGGGCAGGGCGTAGATGGTGGCGCCGCTGACCTCGGATTGCGTGTAACCGGACGGTTGCTGGTTCGAGTCCAGCCGAGGGAGCGACACGCCCCCGCCGGGGTCACCCTGGCGGGGGTTTTCTGTGCCGTCCCGTAGCCACGAGTACGGGACACCGGTCCGAAGCGCCCAAAGCCGGATCGTCTGCGACGACGGCACGATCCGACCGTTGATCCACGTCGATACCGTGTTGCGCGCGACGTCGAGATAGTCGGCCATCTCCTGCACGCCGATCCCTGACGTCCGCAGCGCCTTGCGCATCCGGTCCGCCAGGTCGAACTCCGGTACCCCTCGGGTGGGGCTCAGCATCTCGCTCACGCACCGAGCATTGCACCGATAGATCCCCTCGCGCAAGACCCGATGCACAGGTCGTTGCGTCTCGGTCTTACATTGTGCAATGGTCTGCGCATGACACACCCTCAGTTCATCGGCAGCGCCGAGGCCTGCTCGCTGCTCGGCGGGATCAACCGCTCTACCCTCACCCGATGGGTCAAGGCCGGACGCCTCCACACCGTGACGCAACTCGACGGGCCCAACGGCGCCCTCGTGTTCCGACGTGAGGACGTGCTTGCACTGCTCGAGACGGCGCCTGAGATCGAGCCCGAGCGGGACGCGTCGTGAGCACGCCGTCCCACCTCGAGATGTTCGATCTGCTGCGCGAGCTGCGCGAGCGGTTCGCGTGGATCGCGGATCAGCCGGGGATGTTGCCGACGCCGGTCGTCGCGATGGCTCACGGCGGGATGGTCATGATCGACGACATCCTGAACCCGCCGCCGCGCCCGGTGTTCACCGACAAGTTCCGGCGGCAGCGCGTGAACCGTGTGATCGAGTGCGACGGGTGCCGCCAGCCGATCCCGGCCGCGCACCTGCACCTGGCCCACACACTCGGAGGCGAGGTCCTTCACGAGTGCCTGACGTGCGCCGCGAAGAGCGGCCGGCCCGGAGTTGCCGAGCCCGACGTCGCCGAGCAGCCGGTCGTGTGGGACGGGATCTCATGAGCCGCGACGCCTGGCGGGCTGTGCGATGGACCATCTCCGTCGAGCTTGTCACCGCCGGATTCGGGCTGCTGATCTTCACGGCGCCGGGGTCGGGCTGGTACGTCGCTGGTCGTCTCATGATTGCGGTCGGCCTCCTGGTCGCATGGCGTCAGCTTCGCGCCGAAGAGATCTCGCGCCACCACGCTGACGTGATCGCGCGCTACCGCCGATCTCGCTCATGAGCATGATCTTTGAGGCCGCGCTCGACGAGTGGCGGCGGGTTCGCGACGACTACCGGCTCGCGGTCGAGGCGCAGCTCGACGCGGCCGAGAGCGCGTGCGCGGGCGTCTTGCTGAACGAGCGCGGCCGCGCCGCCGGCGTCGCCGTCGAGTCGCTGTTCTCCGGCCCGGGGTCGCACATGCGCGCCCGCGCCTACGCCTCCGACGAGCTGCTCGAGTTCTGGCGCACGCACCCGCGACAGACCTTCGCAGCGTTCGAGTCGCAGATCACCGAGTGGGTCGAGTAGTGGGCGCCGCGAACGTCTCAGCAGCATTCACGATGTACCCCGAGCTGCCCCATCGGGCGTTCCGCCTACTCGCGTATATGGCGCTCGTGAGCCTCGACCGCGACCGGCCCGACATGCCCGCCCGCGTGTGTTGGATCAGCCGTGAGGCGCTGGCGGACGCGCTCGGGTTCTCTCTACCGTCCGAGCCAGATACCGACGATGACTCCGAGGAGGCTACGGAGGCGCGAGCGCGGCGCCACAGCGCGTTCGTCGTGCTCTCGGCGTCGGTGAAGACGCTCGTGACGTCGGGGGCCATTACGCGCGGCCGTTCGGGCGGTCGCAACCGCACCGCCGAGTACGTGCTGAACCTTGACCAACTCTCCCAGGGCCAACGTTTCGTTGGCCCTGTCGACCAACGAAACGTTGGCCCTAAGGGACAA
>DATKTF010000517.1:0-4351 GCA_035531255.1 Cellulomonadaceae bacterium | reverse complement strand
GCTCGGGTCTGGGCCTCATGACGGACGGCTCGGGTGTCGCCCGCCTCCGGTCGGTCGGGTTCGCGACCGCCGAGACGCAGGTGACGCTCGAACGGGCGGCGTGACGGACGCGGCCGTGGGACGTCGGACGCGCGGGCAGGTGCGAACGCTCACGGAGCCGGCGGTGCGAACGCCGACGGGCCCGGCTCCGATCGCCCCGAGGGGTGCGGAGCCAGGCCCGTCGAACGCTGCGGGACGACCGTGACGACTCAGACGGAGACGATGAGCCCCGCGGTCTGGGTGCGTGCGCGCGCCAGCCGCGCGGCTGCATCGGCCCAGTTCACGATGTTCCACCACGCCTTGACGTAGTCGGCGCGGACGTTCTTGTAGTCGAGGTAGTACGCGTGCTCCCAGAGGTCGAGCACCACGATCGGTACGAGTCCGAGGGCGATGTTGCTCTGCTGGTCGTACAGCTGCACGATCACGAGCTTCTGGCCGATGGAGTCCCAGGCGAGGATCGACCACCCAGAGCCCTGCACGCCGGCGGCCACGGCAGCGAAGTGCTTCGTGAACGCGTCGAACGAGCCGAAGAACTCGTCGATCGCGGCAGCGAGCTCACCGGTCGGCTTGTCGCCGCCGTCGGGGGAGAGGTTCTCCCAGAAGATCGAGTGGTTGACGTGACCGCCGAGGTTGAACGCGAGGTTCTTCTCGAAGAGGTTCACGGCGTCGAAGTTGCCGGTCTCGCGCGCCTCCGCGAGCTTGGCGAGTGCCGTGTTGGCGCCCGTCACGTAAGCCTGGTGGTGCTTGTCGTGGTGCAGCTCCATGATCGCGCCCGAGATGTGCGGCTCGAGTGCCGCGTAGTCGTAGGGCAGATCCGGAAGGGTGTAGTCAGCCATGGGCGATTGCCTCTCCTGCTTCGGGCCGCGGCGGGCCGCGGCGTCGTCGTCATTCAGGAAGTGCGGCGGCGTCACGGCCACGTCCGAGCCGCCCGCCACCACCTCGTCAACTCTGCCCGACGGTCAGAGATTCCGCTCGTCGGGTGTGACCTGCGAGATCGGTGCCACCAGGTGCTGGCCACCACCGACGGGTCGCGACTCGACCTGATGGACGTCCGGCGCCGCCGCGATCACGTCGTGGGCCCCGTGCGACTGTGCGGCCGCGAGCTCCGCGGGTGTCACCGGTTCCACGCGGTCCTCGTAGAAGAACTGCGACACCCGCTGACGGAGCCGGTCGCGCCGGTAGCCCTTGCGCCGGACTCCACGCGAGTCCTCCGCCGGCGCGATCTGGATCGGTCGATGGGCCTCGTAGCCCACCCGGAGCCAGCGCTCGTGCTCGTCCAGCGGCTTGTGCACCTCGATGTACTCGCCGCTCGCGAAGCGCACGATCGACCCCGTCTCGTGGCCGTGCAGCACGAGCTCGCGGTCCTTGCGCTGAAGTGCCAGGCACGTGCGCTTGGTGATCCAGAAGGAGGCGACCGGGCCGACGAACAGCAGCACGCGGAACACCGACGTGATGTCGTTGATCGACAGCTGGAACTGGGTCGCGATGATGTCGTTCGACCCGGCCAGGATGAGGACAAGGAAGACGGTCAGCAGCGCGACCCCGGAGGAGGTCCGGACGGGTGCGTTCCGCGGGCGGTCGAGGACGTGGTGCTCACGCCTGTCGCCCGTCGCGTACGCCTCGATGAACGGGTACGCCGCCAACGCCGTGAACAAGAGGCCGGGAACGATCATCGCGGGGATGATGACGTTCAGCGGGATGGTGAACCCGGCGATGACGACCTCGAGCTGGCCGGGCGTCAGACGCAGCGCTCCTTCGAGGAACAGCATGTACCAGTCGGGCTGCGCTCCGGCCGAGACCGGCGACGGGTCGAACGGCCCGTAGTCCCACACCGGGTTGATCGTGAACAACGCCGCCAACAGGGCGATGACGCCGAAGACGATGAAGAAGAACCCGCCGGCCTTCGCGACGTAGATCGGGAACAGCGGGAAGCCGACGACGTTCTTGTCGGTCCGACCGGACCCGGGGTACTGGGTGTGCTTGTGGAGCACGACGAAGAACAGGTGCAGCCCGACGAGCGCCAGGATGAGTCCCGGCACGAGCAGCACGTGGACGGTGAAGAGCCGGGGGATGAGCTGCGTCCCCGGGAACTGGCCGCCGAAGATGAAGTACGACATGTAGCTGCCGATGATCGGCAGCGACAGCGTCACGCCGTCGGCGATCCGCAGGCCGTTCCCGGAGAGGACGTCGTCCGGGAGCGAGTAGCCGGAGAACCCTGCGGCGAGCCCGAGGATCATGAGGACGAAGCCGACCACCCAGTTGACCTCGCGCGGCTTGCGGAAGGCACCGGTGAAGAACACCCGCATCATGTGGGTGACGATCGCGGCCATGAAGATCAGCGCCGCCCAGTGGTGGATCTGGCGCATCAGCAGACCGCCACGGACCTCGAAGGACAGGTCGAGAGTCGACTTGAAGGCCTCGGACATCGTGACGCCCTGCATCGAGGCCCACGCACCGTGGTAGACGGTCTCGTTCATGCTCGGGACGAAGAACATCGCGAGGAACACGCCCGAGATCAGCAGCACGACGAACGAGTACAGCGCGATCTCACCGAGCAGGAACGACCAGTGGTCGGGGAAGATCTTCCGAGCAAAGGTCTTGATCGCGCTGCCGAGCCCGGTGCGCTGGTCCAGGTAGTCGACGGGCCCCGGGAACGCCTGGTCGGTGGTCGTCACTTGAGGCGCTCCCAGAAGCTCGGGCCGACGGGTTCGTGGAAGTCGCTCTGGGCGACCAGGTACCCCTCGCTGTCGACCGTGATCGGTAGCTGCGGAAGAGGCCGCTTCGCAGGCCCGAAGACCACCTTGGCGCCGTCGGCGACATCGAAGGTCGACTGGTGGCACGGGCACAGCAGGTGGTGCGTCTGCTGCTCGTAGAGGGCCACGGGGCAGCCGACGTGGGTGCAGATCTTCGAGTACGCGATGATGCCGTCGTACGACCAGCCCTCGCGGTCCGGGGCGATCTTGAGGTCCCGCGGGTCGAGGCGGATGAGCAGCACGATCGCCTTGGCCTTCTCCTCGATCGGGTTCGCCGTCTTGTCGAGGCCCTCCGGGATGATGTGGAACACGGAGCCGATGGTCAGGTCCGAGGCCTTCACCGGGCGTCCCGTCGGGTCGGTCGTGAGCCGGGTGCCCTTCTTCCACATCGTGTGCTTGAGCGTGGAGACGTCCCAGTTGCCGCCGATGTTGCCGATCAGCGGCACGACGATCGAGAGCGGGAAGAGCGCGAGCGCGGAGATCATCGCGCCCTTGAGGACGCCGCGACGGCCGATCGCCGAGTCGGCGACACCCTCCTTGATGACGTCGACGGCCTGCACGCGGACGACCTCGGGGCTGCGCAGCTCGTGGCGCTCCTCGGACTTCTCGTGGTCGTTCATCAGGGATTTCGCCCAGTGCACGGCGGCGAGCCCGATGCCCATGAGGGCGAAGAAGAGCCCCAGGCCGAGGAGCAGGTTGGAGTTGCGGATCGACGAGGGCGTCCCGGCCGGCGTCACGGTGAAGTAGGCGACGAGGAAGCCGACGGTCCCGATCACCGAGATCAGGAACAGGACCACGACCTGGAGCTCGGCCCGCTTGTTCGCCCTCGGGTCCTGGTCGCTCCGTCGGAGGTGGTGCTCCGGGTGCCCGGGGTCGCTGAAGTGCTCCGGGAGCCCACCGGACCCGGGGAGGACGACGTCGGTGCCGGCGTCGTGCGTGTTCGAGTCGTGGGTGCTCACGAGGACTTCGCTCCGATCCAGACGGCGCACCCGATCAGGGCGCCGATCCCGAGAACCCAGGCCCACAGGCCCTCGCTCACCGGACCGAACGCTCCGAGGTCGTTGACGCTCGTCGCGTTGCTGCGCTGGGCGACGAGGTACGCGATGACGTCGCGCTTCTCCTGCGGGGTGATGTTGTTGTTGTTGAACACCGGCATCGACTGCGGACCGGTCAGCATCGCCTCGTAGATGACGGTGGGCGTCGCGTTCGCGAGCGGCGGGGCGAACTTGCCCTGCGAGAGGGCGCCGCCGGCGCCGACGGCGTTGTGGCACATCGCGCAGTTCGTCCGGAACAGCGCCATCCCGGTCGCCTGGTCGCCCTTGCTCGGGTCGACCTGCTCGGCGGTCGGGACCGCCGGGCCGGCGCCGAGGGACGCGACGTAGGCGGCGAGCTCGGCCGTCTGCGTGGCGTCGAAGGTCGGGGGTTTGGCGATCACCTGCGGACCGGAGGCCGCCATCGGCATGCGGCCCGTGCTCACCTGGAAGTCGACGGCGGCCGCTCCGACGCCGACCAGCGAGGGCCCGCTGGCGGTGCCACCGGCGGCGGGGCCGTGGCAGGTC